>VMEY01000022.1 GCA_007375785.1 Parcubacteria group bacterium Athens0416_74
GCTCGCGCCGCAGGCGTCTGCATGAGAGCCCTGCGTAAATCTTCCGGCATCTTGTGTACCACACCGCCGGCAATTGCTGCTTTAGACATCGCTATACTTTATCAAATTCTCTACGAAGCACTCGAACCAAATTGCATAAAATGAAGAAGCGGCCACCTTGCAGGCAACCGCTTCATTTCGCTGTATCATAGCCGCGAATCAGCCATCGAACTCTTCCTTGTATCCAAGCTTTCGCCGGATGAGAAGAAACAGCGCGAAGATGCCGTATTCGGTTGCGCCGACCGCGGTCAGCAACAGCAGAATGGTCCAGGCGGTATGCCACGATCCGTCGGGAGTCGAATTGAAATACCCGATGGTGAAGATAGCGCCATAGAAGACGCACGACGCGAATCCAAACAGCGCGACTGCTAGTGCCGGCATTTTTACCTCCGCTTTCTAATGCCAATCGAATCGGCCTATATTGTGCACTGCCTATACCTCTTTGTCAAGTTCACTGATTAGATATTTGGCGGACCGTTCGAACCTTTATTGGGAAATTACCTGATGATTATGCCTTTGTATAAATGCTCTTGAAACGAGGTCTGCTCATATATTTCCTCGTCTGAAAGCTGTTCACCTTTCGGGGTTACCACCAACTTGTCATCATCGTCTTCTAGGCGATGGATTATCGCAATACACACTCCCTCTGCTTTTTCTAAAGGTTCGCTCACGTTTAAAAGGTAGGCATCGAGATAATCTCCATCGGGGGCAGGGACACCCGGCACATATCCATAATTTATCGGGTAACTGTCAATTTTATGCGGAGCATAGGAAGAGCCGACCGGCTGATCAAATTCCAACTGAACTTTCTTCCCCAGAAAAGTCCGCGCGAGTTTTAATGATTCTGATTCCATATTATTTGCATTAGGCCACGAACTAGCACGTTGGGACGACGTTCGAGCCATTATACAGAAACAGTCCGCCTAGACAGGCGAACTGTTTCAGCGGACGTGTTGTGCAATCAGGATGCGAGTGGTGCAAGCCAATCCTCCGGAATAGAAAGGTGATGGCCTGCATATTCGACTCGAAGATACTTGAAGGTGCGGCCAGTCTCGGCATTCATTCCCTGCAGTGGTTCCTCGCCAAGCACGGCGACCGCGGCGCCCATCGGAATACCGACTTCGACATCATCGTCGTCCTCGGCAAACAAGTCGCATACCGCACGCTGTGGTCTTGCTGATTGAAGCTCCATGGGAGTGCTCCCTCGTATCCAGGCTGGGTGCAATATAAAATACACTCAATAAATTGTCTATATATACGGACTGGGTGTTTGGTACGACGTTCGAACTTTTGTTATCAATTCAACCGAAATTCAATCCTGAGCCTTTCAGCAGCTCGAATCCTCTCTTTACACATTTGAACTCGCGGTCCGTACCAGGAATACTTTCTAGCTCATCTAGTCCGAACCATCGATACTCCGTGTGGTCCTCAGGATTCAAGCGAATATTTTCGATTGGCTCCACAAATCTTGCAAAATAGATAACTTCAAGCGAGTGAGAGCCTTTTATCTCATTAAGATATGTGAACGCGGCAAACGGATCGCCAATCGTGACACTCATCTGCAACTCCTCCATGACTTCTCGCTTCAGTCCATCAACGATATCTTCTCCAAAGTCGATATGCCCACCGGGCAATTCGAAAATATTTGGCAAGAACTTTTTTGTAGCCGCGCGTCTGGCTCTAAACAATTTCGTCGCTCCTTCAAATTCCGTGTGGATAAACGCGCACGCTGTGATTACTTGTTTGCCATCTGCGGGTGTCTCGCTGTCGTGGAAAACTTTCATGTATAGTATTTTACCTTACTGACTGAAGGGGGGGTCCGGGACGATGTTGGTACCCTCGTAGACGCATGGTAGCGTAGAGACATTGGTTTGGACAGGAGGTTCTCAATGACCAACCATGACAATACCCGTCGACGTACCCACACCCCGTGGACCATCGTCAGGGAGCGGCTCTTTCACGGTCGAGCGCCAAGTATCTTGGCATTCTCGGCGAAACACGACCTGAAGGTCGCCGACGTGCTCAAGCTCTTTTCGGGCGAAGTAATCTCTTTCTCGCTCGAGATGTGCGCGGCGCTCAGCAATGAGACCGGGATTTCGCGAGACTTCTTCCGCAATCTCAGCAACCGTTGGGGGCCATCTCTGCCACCAACTATCTCCGCGGCCCTGGAAACAGGGTCGCTATCTTTTTCTGGCTCTTTGATACGACGTTCGAATCACTATTTCAGGTATTGCATTATGAAACGTTCGTATCTTTGGGCTTGAGCTTTCGGCCACTCTCCCATGCCCTCGGTCAGCCAAACGGCCCTAAAGTAATCGAAGTCTTGCAGTTTCGGCGAGATTTTAGGGAAACCATTCTTCTTCGCAACTTCGTCGCACATGGTGAGGTATTCTGCTTTTTGTTCACTGGTAAAGTGGTATGGATTGATTGGGAATTCAAGATCGCTACTTTCGGGAAACCATTCGCACGTCGTGAGCGCGCACACGGCGTCATATCCGAATGGAGCAGATAGCGAATCCTCAAAGTCGATTATACCCTTGGGAAATAAATTGCTTGGGCTGAAATCGCCATGGGACAGGACGAATGGAAATTCAGATAGTGATCCGAGAGAATCTGAAGCCCTCGCCCGTATTTTCGAAGCGTATGCGGGTAATTCTTCACAGAGCCGAGCTACATGCATGCCCGCGAGAAAGGCACCTTCGTCTTTTGGTCCGATTGTTTTTGCCTGCGCGACTAAGAACTTCTCAACAACTTTCAAGAACGCCTCAAATGATTGTCTCGAAATCCGTCCCGATTCTCTTAGTTCATCGGCGAATTGTAACCGCAGTATTTTTATCCCTAATGATTCTTCGATAAAGTACTTCTCGTCTCCAATGTTTCCTTCGCGTAGTATCCTTGGTACTGGAAAACCCTCCGCCTCCAGATGTTTATGGATTCGCAAATTTGCATCGATGATGCCTGCCGGTCCAACTCGCACGAACCCAGTGTCGTCGCTGTAAATGCGGACGTGGTTGCGCTCACTCGGCTGATGACGCTCGAGAAGTTCGTATGTGCGTCCGTCGATTTCAACTGAATTCATGCAAAAGACTCTACCATGTATAGATGTATAGCTGACTGGGGGACATGGATTCCCCGTCGACTCATCATAGCAGCCGTCGCTGCTAGATGGTCTCCGGGCCCGGCCCTCGCGGCCTCGCCTGCTGGCTCGACATCGCTCCGGGCTTCGAATCCATACGGAAGCGCATCGATGCGCTTCCTGTTCCTCCAGTTTTTACGCTTCGCTACAAACTGGGGGACATGGATTCGAACCATGATTCACAGCTCCAAAGGCTGCTGTCCTACCATTAGACGATCCCCCAAACGGCCTCATTATGCGGACTGAGAGCCCTTTTCACAAATATCCACTATCGCGAGTTCGAGCGGCAGGTGCGGCACGGCAGCATATGCCATGCGCCCGTATGCCTCGAGAAGCGCGCGAAGCATATCAGAGTTTACGCTTGGAAGCTTTGCGGAGCCCTGCGCAAAAGCGACGTCCGTCTCTGAGAGCTCTTTGCTGAGCTCGTCCGCGAGTGCAGGCGCGTAGCGCATGAGAAGAATCACCCGAAGACGGTGGATGAGCAACTTTGCAATAGTCCTCGCATCCATGTTGTCGCCGATAGCCTGGCCAAGTGCAGCGAGCGCGGCTTCTGCGTCGTGATGCATGAGAGAGCCGAGTATGGCGCGTATAATCTCCCCGCGCGGCGCACCTGACACCGCCTCTACTTCTTCGATATCGATTTTCTTGTCGCTCGACACCGCGAGTACTTTCTGCAGGATTGAAAGCGCATCGCGAAAAGAGCCTTCTGCAAGAAGTGCCACGAGCTCCGCAGCAGGTTTTCCCAGCGTGAATCCCTCTTTCTTGGCAACATCCTGCGCTATCTGCGCGAGCACCTCGCGCGAAGGCTGTTTAAAGGTGTATATCTCGCAGCGCGACTGAATCGTGTCCGGCACCTTATCGCGCTCCGTCGTCGCCATCACGAAAATCACGTGCGCAGGCGGCTCTTCGAGCGTCTTGAGGAATGCATTCCACGCGCTTTTCGAGAGCATGTGCGCTTCGTCGATGATGTAGAAGCGATACGGCGACTCAAAAGGCATGCTGTTGACCGCTTCTCTGAGCTCGCGAATATTCTCGACACCCGTTTGCGATGCGGCATCGATTTCATAGAGATCCTTGGCCGACACACCGAGTCGCTTTGCGAGGATGCGCGCCACCGAGGTCTTGCCCGTGCCCCTCCCGCCGCAGAAAAGATACGCGTGTGCGACCTTGTTGTTTTTTATTGCTTTTTCGAGCACGCCCACCACATGCTCCTGGCCTCGCACTTCGCTAAAGTCCGCAGGCCTGTAGGCTCGATACAGCGTGGCATGACGGGCTTCTTTCTTCATGCGGGCAGTATAACAAAGACTTCACTCGCGGGTGGATATAGTGAACGGCGGCCTCATGCGCGAGGTCGCCGTCGTCTTCATTTGCAAATCGCCAGCGGAAGTACCGTCTTCCTCCTACCGGGGAATCGCACAATCTTGTACCGATTACGGTGACGGGGGTTATCCTGAAGATAACTCTGCACAGTGGACAATGGTACGCCTGCGACCAGAGCGATCGCGGTCATCGTCACGGGGAAACCGCCGTTATCCAGCACTCGAACCGCCTTGTCGTACTTCCATCGCGTCTTCCATCTAAGAAGTTTCTTGAGACGCCGGATTCGTTTTCTGCTTTGCGACTCCCGTTCTGCTTGCGCCACTTTCGCAGACAGTTTGCCCGAGCCGAGTCCATTTTTCTGAATCGTCAGTTTCTGGAAGTCATAGACGAGGCGCGAAATTCGACCACTCTTCCGGATACATTCCCTGTAGCGGAATGTAGAGATTCCTGCTTCCCGAGCGATACGCCTACCCGAGAGAAACGTCTCAGTCTGGAGCGCAGATTCCAGGACGCCTGCAAGTCGCGAAACGATTACGATGTCTGCATCAAACATGTGACCTCCCCGCCGCGATGAGACCCTAATCCTTTTTTGAGTATAGCCCTACTGCAATGACCCTACAAGAATATTTCGCGCATCCGCGAGACTTTCTGTCTCCATGAGCCTGACCCGCAGTTCCTTCGCACCATCCCAGCTTGTGATATATGCCTTGAAGTGCCTTTTCATGACCGCCTCGTTTACAAAGCCCGATAGATGTTTTTGAAAGAGCTCTATGTGCTCAATGAGGGCCGCTATTCTTTCCTCACGCGTCGGCTCTCCGCGATTCGTAAAGAGCCACGGATTCCCAAAGATGCCGCGACCAATCATCGCACCGTCCGCATGAGTAGCCGCTATCTTCTCGCGCGCATCTGCAAGATTCTGTACATCGCCGTTGCCCACTATGAGTGTCTTTGAGTTGAGCGAGTCGCGTATTTCCACCGCGCGCGCCACACGCTCCCAGCGTGCCGGCACATCCGACATCTCTTTGCGTGTGCGTGCGTGAAGTATCACGGTATCGGGCTCCTCTGCGAGAAGCTCCGGTAGCCATCGCTCCAGCTCATCTTCGTTGTATCCGATACGCGTCTTTACCGAGACCGCCATCCGCCGGCTGGCGGACTCGGCACCTCTCTTTGCAGCGCGGATGAGTTCGCGCGCCAGCCCAGGCGTGCGTATGAGTGCGGAGCCGCAGCCTTGCCGCTCGACTTCTCGTGCGGGACATCCCATGTTGATATCGAAGCCATCAAAGCCGAGCTCGCGGCAAAGCTTTGCGCCCGCCTCCATATACTCAGGGTTCGCCGTAAAGAGCTGCGCCACGATGGGGTGCTCTTCTTTTGCGTACTCGAGTTTTTTTCTCAGCTTTCGCTGGCCATCTTCATCGGCACGCATAAGGCCGTCGGCCGATGTGAATTCGGTGTACATCACGCGCGGTATCGACGGGTCTGAATATTTGGCAATCAGCGTACGAAATGCGACGTCGGTCACGTCTTCCATCGGTGCGATCACAAAAAAGGGCCTCTCAAGCCCGTGCCAAAAACTTTGCATGCAAAAAACATAGCACACACACTCTCGAAGCTATTTGACAATGCAGTGTTTTGATGGATAATATTGCTAGGAAGAGCGATCTGGCTGACCGCTCTATAAAAAAGACTGGAATGGGATTGAAATGCGACGCGATCCAAAAGCGCGAGGAAAAATCGAGCCGGTTGAAGACTCGACCGCAGATACTGGCGGTTACATCAGCAGTATTGGGGCGCTTGAGAGGGCAATGAGCCTTGATTCAGTAGTTCTTGCCTTGATTCAAGACGTCATCAAATTGGAGTGTGTCTCCGACGGAGCGCGTAAGCGTCTCCTAGCTATCGTCGAGAAACATTCCCGGACCGAGTAATCAACTCGGCACAAAGAACACATGGGGCGACCTTTCGGTCGCCCCAATAATTTTATATATTTTTTTGCTCCTCCCCTTTCATCTTGTAGTACACTCGATTTCCAAACCGCAAATCTACGTACTCGATTTCTGCGATGCGCTCGCGCAGTGCTTCTGAAGAGAGTACGAGCTCAAGATTGCGCGCGAGCGTCTCGGGTTCCTGACCAAACGAAGCTTTCACATAAAAATCCTGACCCACTGTCACCCAGAAATCTTGCTCCGGCAGTATGTCGACCCGCGTCGGCACCAGATTGGTTTCCTGCTGAAAGATGCGCAGGAGCGCGAGGACCGAGGGTAGTTGTCCCGGGATGAGCTTCTGACCAATCGGCGCCCCCTCGATATCACCCGTAAATGTGTACGCGGTGGCGAAGTCGCCGTGCGTCGTCGTCGCGGCTGTCGTAAACACAAACCCCTCTTCGTCGAGCGCATAGCACTCATCTTCGGCGGCGCACCAGAGAGCAAACGGCTCTCTCTCGGTGATTGCGATTACCAGATTCTGCCCGACGGCAGAAGGTCGATACGCGCGCGCACTCTTCACCCGCGGGAACGATGCGATAATCCCCTGCTCTATCACGCTTTTCGGATACAGAAATATATTTCTCCTTGAGAGGTAGTGAAAGGAGCCGTCGTTTAGAAGCGAGTCGACATACGACGAGATTATGGTGGGCTCTATTTTCTTTACGCCCGTGACTTCAATCTTTTGTATCGAAAGCGGCGGTGCGTACGAGATGAGGTGCACGCCATATGCAAGCGCTGCCCCGGCCACCACGACGAGTGTCACCACGATAGCCCGCACTCGTCGGCGCTTCGTGCGCAAAGGTGATGAGCGCCGCGGCCGAGTCTCCGGCTGTCGAAAAGGAATCGAGCGCGTCTTCTGCGCCGCCGGTTTTCCTTTTCGGAGATCAATAACACGCGCGACCATATAGTGGTGCCGCCTTGAGCGGCAATTTAGTTTTTCGTTATGAGCTTTTTGCCCATGTAGCTCTGCAACACTTCAGGTACCGTGACGCTTCCGTCGGCGTTTTGGTAGTTCTCGACGATTTGACAGAGTACACGCGGCATCGCGAGCGCGGTGTTGTTGAGTGAGTGGACATAGCGCAGCGCACCCGACTCGTCGCGGTAGCGGATGTTGAGGCGCCTCGTCTGGAAATCGTGAAAGTACGACGACGAATGCGTCTCGCGATACTGCTGCTCGCTCGGCATCCACGCTTCGATGTCGTACTTCTTTACCTGGCCAAGGCCGAGATCGCCACCACAATTGATGACCACATGGTACGGAAGCTTGAGCTCCTGTAAAAGTGCCTCGGAGTTGGCGGTAATCTCCTCGTGGTGCTTCACCGACTCCTCGTGGCTCGCTTCGCACAGTACGACCTGCTCGTATTTCACAAACTCATGTATGCGAAAGACTCCCTTGGTATCTTTGCCATGGCTTCCTGCTTCTCGTCGGAAGCAAGACGAATACGAAAAGTATTTGATTGGTAGCTGCGACTTCTCCAGTATTTCTTCCATGTAGTACCCCATCGTGGCTACTTCTGCAGTCCCCGCAAGATAATCCCCGTCTTGCGTCTTATAGAGGTCCTCTTCGCTTTGCGGCAAATATCCGGTGCCCATAAACGGCTCACGTCGCACGAGCGAAGGCACTATCATGGGCTGAAATCCTTCACGATTCATAAAGCGGTCCTCCACGAAGCGCTGCAGTGCCCACACGAGTCTCGCGCCGTCGTTTTTCAAAAAGTATCCGCGAAAGCCGGCGACTTTCGCTCCACGCTCGAAATCGGCCATATCGAGGTCAAGCATGAGGTCGACATGACTTTTGGGAGCAAAATCGAATGTGGGGAGCGCACCCCAAGTCCGCACTTCTACGTTGTCTGCATCACTCTCTCCGTCGGGCACGGACATATCAGGGACATTGGGTACCCTCACCATCGCTGCGCGCCACTCTTTGAGTATCTCCTGCATCTCTTCTTCTTGTTTCTTCAAGAGCTCCTTGAGCCCCGTCATCTTCTGTATGAGCTCCTGGCTTTTCGATGGATCGGCGGAGATGAGCTTCGACGCCTCTTTTTGCTCGGCACGTTTTGTGTCTATCTATCAACATCGATATGCTTCTTCTTCGCGCCTGCGGCGACGATGTCTTTGTTTTCGCGGATGAATTTTATATCGAGCATATCAAAACTCTCTAAGTGGTAAAATCATAGCATTATGCTCCGTGAGCTCAAACAGCTCGAACCGAGTGACTTTCCTCCTCTTCTGCGCGAGATACCCGACGCTCCCAAGCGGCTCTACCTAAGAGGCGAGCTTCCGCCGTCCGAGTACAAGTGGCTCGCCGTGGTCGGTTCGCGCGCGTGCACGTCATACGGCCGTCGGGTCGTGCAGTACCTTATAGACGGTCTGCGCGGATACCCGGTGGTCATCGTCTCGGGTCTTGCCTACGGCATGGATACCGAGGCACATAGAGCGGCCCTGAGTGCCGGACTCCTCACTGTCGCGGTGCCGGGGTCTGGCCTCGATTGGTCCGTGCTCTACCCGAAAGCAAATCACGCACTCGCGCAAGAAATCCTGGAAAAAGGCGGTGCACATCTCTCCGAAGAGCAGCCGACCGCGAGAGCGATGCACTACATGTTTCCGAAGCGCAACAGAATCATGGCAGGTATGACGCATGCGACACTCATGGTCGAGGCGAAAGGAAAGTCGGGCAGCTTGATTACCGCAAAGCTCACTGCGGAATACAATCGAGAACTTCTCGTGGTCCCGGGCTCTATTTTTAGTGAAGAAAGCAAAGGGACGCACCAATTCCTCCGTATGGGTGCGACCGCTGTCACCTCTCCCGAAGACATCCTCGTCGCACCGTTGCAAAGTGCCGCGGCGGCTGTGCCGGCAAGCCCACAGCGGACCACGGAAAACCTCAGGGAGCTTTCCCGTTCGGCGGTCCGCCAGGCACTGGAGGAAAGTCGCGGCAACATCTCCGAAGCAGCGCGGCGCCTGGGCATCAGCCGGCAGACGCTGTATCGGAAGCTGAGCGAGGGCGGCCGGATCGCGACCCAGCCTGTTGGGCAAGCTGCGACGGCAAGCGGTTTCCCGGGTTAGACCCGACGCCGTCAGACCAGCGGCCGAAAGTCAGCGCTGGCGACACGGCGAGCCGTGGTCCGCCGCGCCCTTCCGATCCGTGTTGCAGCCGGCTACTTGTCGTACTGGCGGGCGTAGGCCTCGTCGTTGTAAAGGCCTTCGCCAAAACGGTCGCGGCCGTAGCTGGCGATGATCTTTTGCCCCGCCGGAGAGGCGACGAAGGCAACGAACTTCTCCGCCGTGCCGGCCGGCTGGATGCCGGCCTTCTGCCATATCTGCATTTCCTTCTGGTGGGTGCCGGAGTTGTCGCCACGTGAGACGAAGCGGGCACCCGCTTTGGCAACGCGCTGGTAGGCATCCGCGGCGCTGGTCGCCTGGCCAATGCCGGCCGGGTCGGACTTCGGCCCGACGATGTAGAACTCGTTGGAACCGATCAAGGTCTTGCCACTGGCCCAGCCGTCCTTGAGGGCCTTGTCTACCTGGGCCGGCGCATGCACCATGACCATGTCGACCTTCTTTTCCTGCAGCAGTTTGAGCGATGCGCCGGTGCCGGCCTTGACCCAGACCATCTGCGCATCGGCACGGCGGGAAAATTCCTCGGCCAGCAATTTCAGCAGGCCGAGCTCGCCGGGGCTGCCGGTGGCCAGCGAAAACGAATTCCCGCCAGCGCCGTAGGTGGCGCCGGCCTCGTCGGCGGCAAAGCCTGGCAGGGCGCTGACGAGGGTTGCGGCCAAGGCGATCTTGAGCAGTGTTCTGCGCATGACGGCCACCTTCAAGGCTTCGCGTTGGAGAAGAACAGTTGTTCGCCGCCGATCTTGTAGTCGGCAATCGCCTTCTGGCCTTCGGCCGAGACCACCCAGTCGATGAACTTCTGGCCGTCGGCCTGCTTGACGTGGGCATGTTTGGCGGGATTCACCAGGATCACGCCGTACTGGTTGAACAGTTTGGTGTCGCCTTCGACGACGATGCCCATTTCGCCGCGATTCTTGAACGAGAGCCAGGTGCCGCGATCGGCGAGGATGTAGGCGTTCATCGAGGCGGCAGTGTTGAGCGCCGGGCCCATGCCGGAGCCGGTGTCGCGGTACCACGGGCCCTTGGCCTTGTCGAGATCGACGCCGGCGGCTTTCCAGTAGCGCAGTTCGGCGGCGTGGGTGCCGCTCTTGTCGCCGCGCGAGACGAAGGGCGCCTTGGCGGCTTCGATGCGGCGCAGGCCTTCGAGGATGTCCTTGCCCGCGGCTTTCGCCGGATCGGCCTTGGGGCCGATGACGATGAAGTCGTTGTACATGACTTCCTGGCGCTTGACGCCGAAACCCTCGGCGATGAATTTTTCCTCGGCGGCCTTGTCATGCACGAACACGACATCTGCATCGCCACGCCGCGCCATGTCCAGCGCCTGGCCGGTGCCCAGAGCGACGACGCGCACCTTGATGCCGCTGGCCTTCTCGAACAGCGGTAGCAGGTGGCCGAAGAGGCCGGACTGCTCGGTCGAGGTGGTCGATGAAACGGTAATGAAGCGTTCCTGGGCCTGGCTGGCGGTGGCAGCCAGCAGGCCGAGGGAAGCGAGGGCGGTGCAGAACAGGCGACGGGTGATCATGGCATTTCCTCCTGGAGAAAGTCTTGCGCCGCAGGGGTACGCGGCAGTTTGAAAAATTCGGCGACCGGGGTCTGTTCGGCGATCCGGCCACGGTCGATGAAAACGATTTCCTCGGCGATGCGGCGCGCCTGGCCGAGGTTGTGGGTGGTCATCAGGATGCGCGTGCCGCTGGCGGCAATCTCGTTGATGATGCGTTCGACCTCGCGACTGCTCGCCGGGTCGAGGCTGGCGGTGGGTTCGTCGAGGATCAGCAGTTCGGGTTCCAGCGCCCAGACGCGCGCCAGCGCCACGCGTTGCTGCTCGCCGCCGGACAATAGTCGCGCCGGACGTCCGGCGAGGTGTTCGAGGCCGACGTGCGCGAGTGAATCAAGGGCACGCCGCTGGCATACGTCCGTCGCAT
>VMEY01000023.1 GCA_007375785.1 Parcubacteria group bacterium Athens0416_74
TATGCGGGTGTAGCTCAATTGGTTAGAGCACTCCCCTGTCACGGGAGAGGCTGCGGGTTCGAGTCCCGTCACTCGCGCTACGTGTCAAAACGACTGTCTTCTGACAGTCGTTTTGCAGTTAGAAAAGATGAAACGGCAGAGAGACATTTCCAAGTCGGATAGCGGGTGCTACTATCGGGTGCGTCGCCGACGTAGCTCAGTTGGTAGAGCACGTCCTTGGTAAGGACGAGGTCACCGGTTCAATCCCGGTCGTCGGCTCCATATGCAATCTATTCTCCCTCGCGGTCGTGCCCCGGTGCTTTTTACCTTGGCGTATGCGCTTCTTTTTAGTGCAGGATTTATGTACGGCGGCAACAAAGAGTTTGCGCTCTACATGGTCGTCGTCTTTGCGCTCCTCGCGCTCATTGTGTACGTACTGCATCACACCGACGTCCCGCAGCCGATGCTGTGGAGTCTCTCAGCGGTAGGCATGCTGCATATGGCCGGGGGCGGTATGCATGTAGACGGGGAGCGGCTCTACGGTTTCCAGCTCATTGATATTTATACGGCAGAAACGCCGGGACTTCTCATATTGAAATACGATCAACTCGTCCATCTGATTGGATACGGTGTGCTCGCGGTCATCGTCCTTTTCCTTCTGCGTCGGATTGCGCCGCAGATGAATGCGCTCGTGAGAGCCATCCTCTCCATTCTTGCCGCGATGGCAGCCGGTTCGCTCAACGAGCTCGCCGAATTTATCGCAGTCCTCTCACTGCCAAGTACCGGCGTGGGCGATTATTTCAACTCAATGCTGGACCTCTCGTTTAATACATTCGGGGCGATAGTCGGCGTGATATTCTACGAGTCCTGGATGCGATTGAAAAAGCGTCTGTAATAGAATAAGATTCGGTGCGTTGTTGGGTAGTGCCACCTTAGCTCAGATGGTAAAGCACCGCTTTCGTAAAGCGGGGGTCCCGAGTTCAAATCTCGGAGGTGGCTCACGAACGAAGGGTCCCGTACACAGGGCCCTTTGCTATACCCCATGAGATATACGTATGGCCAACTTGCAAAAGAAGTATGTTTTTATCTCACGGGGTATACTGCCCGCATGCAAAAAGATGCTGCAGAGGCACGCATTTCTGAAATAGAAGCCGCGATGGCGAGCCCCGACTTCTGGCTCGATAAAGACAAGGCGCAGGCGACTCTCAAAGAGTACCAAGATTTGAAGGCGAGACGTGCCGGTGGCGGCGGATATGACAAGAGCAATGCGATCATCTCTATCGTATCCGGTGCGGGAGGTGATGATGCGGAAGACTTTTCCCGCATACTTTTTGAAATGTACAAGAAGTATGTTGCAGCAAAGGGCTGGAGTGTGGCGATGCTCTCTTCCAACGAAAATTCCATGGGTGGGTACCGCTCGCTCTCTTTTGAGGTCAATGGCGCGGGCGCATACGGGACACTCAAGCACGAATCCGGTGTCCATCGCCTCGTGCGCATGTCGCCGTTTAATTCGGCAGGGAAGAGGCAGACCTCGTTTTCACTCGTGGAAGTACTTCCGCAGTTACCTGAGACCGAGAATCTCAAAATCCCCGACACCGACCTCGAGGTCACGGTGGCCCGCTCCGGTGGTCCGGGAGGGCAAAACGTCAATAAGCGCGACACGGCGGTACGAATGACGCATACTCCCTCAGGGATTACGGTGCATGTCACGAGTGAGCGGAGCCAGCTTCAAAACAGGGAAAAAGCGCTGGAAATGATACGCGGGAAGCTCTTTCAGATGCAGGAAGAGGCGCAAAAAGCGGAGTCGAGAGGCTTGTCTACGGCGTCGACGACGAAAATAGAGTGGGGGAGCCAGATTCGTTCGTATGTACTGCATCCCTACCAGCTCGTAAAGGACCACCGCACGGAGCATGAGCGCCGGGATGTAGAGCGTGTTCTCGAGGGCGACATCCAATCTTTTATAGACGCCGAGAAGGATTTGGATACCTCCGTCATCGGGGTATAATGACCTCCGTTGTGTATGATTTATTTCGATAAGGTTACAAAGGTGTATTTCGACGGAGCTCCTCCCGCCGTCCAAGATATAACGCTCGGTATAGAACCGGGCGAATTCGTTTCGCTTGTGGGGCATAGTGGCGCCGGCAAAACGACGCTCCTCAAGATGCTCTTCGCCGAAGTATCTCCCACGGAGGGCTCTGTGTATTTCGGCTCTCGCCAGATAGGGGAGCTTTCGAGCAATGAGCTCCTCAAACTGCGTCGCAACATCGGCACGGTATTTCAAGATTTTCGCCTCCTCGGCACGAAAAATGTGTATGAAAATATCGCGTTCGCTCTGGAGGTGGCGGGCAAAAGTGACGAAGATATTCAGGCCGACGTCCCGCATGTGCTCGACCTCGTCGGTCTTGCGGACAAGATATGGAGCTTCCCGCACGAGCTTTCGGGGGGAGAGCAGCAGCGCATAGCGATAGCGAGAGCAATCGTCAACCAGCCGGACGTGCTCATCGCCGATGAGCCGACCGGCAATCTCGATCCCATCAATGCGCACGATGTCGTGGAGATTTTGAAGAAGATCAACGACCTCGGTACGACGGTGCTCCTCACGACGCACAACAAATCTGTCGTCGACTCTATAGGGAGGCGCGTGGTTACGATGGATCAGGGACGCATTGTTCGCGATGATAAACAGGGGAAGTACGTATTGTAAAATCAATCTATGCCATTTTGGATAAACGCAAAACGAGTAGCACGATATGGGGTCGCGGGATTCGTCCGCAACGGCTTCATCTCTCTCGCGGCCGTCGTCATCATGACGATCACGCTCTTCGTGGTCGCGTTTCTTATGATTGCAGGCGCGGCGCTCAGCAGCACGCTCAGCCAACTCACCGATAAAGTGGATGTGAGTGTGTATTTCACGACATCGGCGACTGAGGAGCAGGTATTTGATGTGCGCCGCTCGCTCGAGGCGCTGCCTGAGGTAGCGTCTGTAAGCTATGTGAGTCGCGACCAGGCGCTTGCCGACTTTCGCGAGAGACATGCCAACGACCAGTTGACCATCCAGGCCCTCGATGAGCTCGGAGAAAATCCGCTTGGCTCGGCGCTTGAAGTACGCGCTAAAGAGACGTCGCAATACGAGAACATCGCAAAGTATCTCAGCGCGCAGCAAGAGAGTGGCACGGGAGCAGGTGCAGTAATCGAAAAAGTGAACTTCTACCAGAACAAGACGGCGATAGATAGGCTCACCAACATCATCGAGACCTCTCGCACGCTTGGATTTGCCATAGCGCTCATCCTTGGAGCTGCGTCGGTACTTATCGCGTTTAATACGATACGCCTTGCGATATATACATCGCGCGATGAGATAGGGGTGATGAATCTCGTGGGCGCTAATCGTTGGTATGTACGCGGACCATTTATGATTGCCGGCATTCTCTACGGCATCTCAGCGGGCGTGGTAGTGCTCCTCCTCTTGTATCCGGTGACTATCTGGCTCGGTCCGGGCTCTGAGAAGTTTCTTGGGACATTCAACGTTTTCGAGTATTTCACGAGCCAATTTCCGCTCATTTTCCTTGTGGTCATGGGTTCGGGGATTGCACTCGGCGCTCTCTCGAGCTATTTGGCAGTACGAAGGTATCTAAAATCATAAATTACGATATATGGTCAAGCGCGGCGGCAGGTCAGGACATAAATACATATTCGTTGTAGGCGGCGTCATGTCGGGCGTGGGCAAAGGCATCTCCACGGCATCTATCGGCAAAATACTCGCCGCGCGAGGATTCAAAGTGAATCTCGTCAAAATCGACCCATATCTCAACGTGGACGCCGGTACGATGAATCCGACTGAACACGGCGAAGTCTTTGTGCTTGATTCCGGCCTCGAGACCGACCAGGACATGGGCAACTACGAGCGCTTCCTGGGTCGCGACCTTGGGCCGGAGGACTACATGACGAGCGGCATGATATACAAATCCGTCATCGAGAAAGAACGAAATCTTGAATACGGTGGCAAGTGCGTCGAAGCGGTCCCGCATGTGCGCGATGAGATAGTGGAGCGATTCAAAAAGGCAGCACTTCTCGCAAAATCCGATGTCACGGTAGTCGAAATAGGGGGCACGATTGGAGACTTTCAGAATGCACTTTTCATCGATGCTGCTCGCGTCATGCACCTGCAGAATCCCACAGATGTACTTTTCGTAATGGTCTCGTACATGCCGGTGCCCAACACAATCGGTGAGATGAAGACGAAGCCGACGCAAAACGCAGTGCGACAGCTCAATGCCTACGGTGTACAGCCGGATATTATTATCGCGCGCGCAAATACTCCGCTCGACAACAAGCGCAAAGAGAAACTCGCGATTTCGTGCAACGTGCAGGCAGACCACATCATTTCGGCTCCGGATGTCGATTCTATCTACGATGTGCCACTGAATTTCGAACGAGACAAGCTCTCGGATATTCTCCTCAAGGCACTCGGAAAACGCGCGAAGCAAAGTTCTGATTTCGGTGAGTGGAAACATTTCGTCGAGAAAGTCCACAATGGTTCCGGTACGGTCAAGATCGGCATCGTGGGCAAATATTTCGATACTGGGGATTTCATGCTCTCCGACGCATATCTTTCGGTTATAGAAGCGATTAAGTTTTCTGCATATGGTCAAGGTGTGAAGCCCGAGATCGTGTGGATCAATGCAAAAGATATCCAAAATGGTACACAGCCAGTCGAATCTCTTGCTCAGTACGACGGCATTATCGTGCCGGGTGGTTTTGGTGAGACGGGCATTGAAGGGAAGATTATGGCTGCGCAATATGCGAGAGAGCACAAGATACCGTATTTCGGCCTCTGCTACGGACTCCATATGCTCGTGATTGAATACGCACGACATGTCGTCGGCCTCGAGAACGCCAACACTACCGAGATCAATCCGAAAACCCCGTACCCTGTCATCGATATTCTGCCCGAGCAGCGTGAGAAACTCGCACGCAAAGATTACGGCGGCTCGATGCGTCTCGGTGCGTATCCATGCACGCTTGCCGAGGGGAGTATTGTGCGGGAGGCGTATGGTGAAGCTGTCATTTCTGAGAGGCATCGTCACCGATTTGAGATAAATCCCGTATATGTAGAACAGCTCGAGCAGGCGGGACTCGTCTTCTCGGGACGATGGTCACGCGGTGACCTCAAGGAGATCGCAGAATTGCCACGTTCGGTCCATCCTTTCTACGTCGGCACACAATTCCACCCGGAGCTCAAGGCGAGACCGCTTACGCCGCACCCGCTCTTTGATGCATTCATCAAAGCAGCGAGGCAGCGGACATCCTGATGTCTCTCAAGCTCGTCTCGGTGAACATCGAGCGCTCTTACCATCTTCCGCTTGTGGAAGAATTTCTCTCGCATTCTGACGCTGATGCGGTGTGCATGCAGGAGCTTATTTTTGAAGATATCCCGCGCATCTCCCGTGCACTCGGTGGTGCGGAATGTATTTTTGAACCGATGGGAATCCGCCCCGACGAAGTCCCCTCTATCACCATGGGCGTGGGGATATTCTCGCGCGCACCGATTCACGACTCGCATGCCCGATACTATGTGGGGAAGAAAGAGGAGCCGCTGCAGGAATCGACCAATACAAATCCGGCCACGTACAATGATTTTAAAAGAATTGTCCTCGCGGTAGATATTGAGAAAGAGGGCGCAGCCTACCGCATAGCGACGACGCACTTCACGTGGACTCCCGATGGTAAACCGAACGATGTGCAGCGAAGAGATTTGCGGGCACTCCTGACTGAGCTCGAGCAAATGGGGGAGTTTGTACTAACGGGAGATTTCAATGCGCCGAGAGGCGGTGAGATATTTGATGCACTCGCTCGCAAGTACAGGGACAATATTCCGCACGAGTACACTACCAGTCTCGACTACGCAATTCATCACGTGCCGCAGGCGAAGCTCGAGGCGGACGCCCGTGCGGCGGGAGTGCAGGGGCACATGGTGGATGTCCTCTTTACTACACCGGGATATTCGACTGAGGGCGTACGTCTCGTCGGAGGGGTATCTGACCACATGGCAGTTGTGGCAAATATCGCCGCGCAGCACTAGGCCTTGACGTCAAGCGGGAGGGGAGTACCGTCATCAATAGGGCAGGAATAAAACAGCTCATCCGAGCTGGAGGAGACGCCATGTCACGCGACGACTCAAGGGAATACAGGCCTGAAATCGAGTATCTGACGCCTCCCACACGACCGGGACGGCCTCCGCTGCCGTCGTGGCGGGATCACGAAGAACTGGTCCTCAACGGGCACATTGCTCTCGAGAGCAATCCAAAGGAGACGATTGACGGAGAAACGCTCCACTGAATTGCGTCCCGCTTGCAGGAAAGCACGTAAAGAGGCCCGCTTCGCGCGGGCCTTTTGCTGTCTTTTTTGTCGGTGCTATACTGGCGCATGGCAGCTAAAATAACTGAAGGTTTTACATTCGACGATGTCCTCATCCGGCCCGCGGCCTCTGCCATGGAGCCATCGGAGGCATCACTCAAGACATCGGTAGCCGGCATTGCGCTCGAGCTTCCATTTTTATCTGCGGCCATGGATCGCGTCACAGAAGCCAGCCTCGCCATTGAGCTCGGTCGTCTTGGGGGGCTTGGCGTACTGCATCGCAACTGCTCTGTAGAGGAGCAGGTGAAAATGGTGCACGAGGTCAAAAAAGCCGGCGTGAAGGTAGCCGCTGCGTGCGGCCCATTCCATGTGGAAAGAGCAAAAGCGCTCGATGCTGCAGGGTGCGATGCGATAGTCATCGACTGTGCGCATGGACACAATCTCAACGTGATAGAAAGCGCAAAGAAAATAAAGAAGATGCTCACGCACGCAAAGATGATTTACGGCAACATCGCCACAGGAGAGGCTGCGAAAGCTGCCTCGACTTTTGCGGATGCGCTCAAGGTGGGCGTGGGTCCCGGCTCTATCTGCACTACGAGACTTATCTCAGGTGTCGGTGTACCGCAGCTCTCGGCCGTCATGGAGGTGGCAGCTGTTGCATCGAAAAAGAAAATACCGGTCATCGCCGATGGTGGTATGCGCAATTCCGGAGACATCGCAAAAGCTCTCGCTGCCGGCGCGTCGGGGGTCATGTGCGGCAACTTGTTTGCCGGCACCGATGAAGCGCCGGGCAAAGTGGTGATGAAGGAGGGGAGAAAGCTCAAGGAGTATCGTGGGATGGGCTCTGAGTCGGTCATCAAGAGTGCCTCGGGTTCGGAGCGATATTTTACGCATGGCAGAAAAGCGGTACCGGAGGGAGTGGAGGCACTCGTGCCGTACAAGGGGCCACTTCGCGAGATTGTCGCCTCGCTCGCATCGGGCGTGCAGGTAGGTATGGGATACGTGGGTGCGCGCAATTTTGCAGAGTTTAGAAAGAAGGTCACTTTTATACGCATCACGCACGCGTCTATCGCGGAAGGGAAGCCACATTCTCTCGAGGGGATAACAGGGTAGACCCCGTGAGATAGAACAGTTCGACGTAGGCGCTACGCTTTATTGGCATGCAACATCGGGTAGAGTGACTATGTTTGCATGAGTATCTCATGGGGTAGAATTACCTCATGAATCTCTGGCAGGGCTTCTGGAGCTGGTACGAGCGTACGTACACCGTCAATGTATCGATAGCCCTCGGGCTTTTTCTCATCCAGCTCGTACACCTTGCTTGGCTCACGGGCGAGGTGGTGTGGACGCACCTCTTCGGAGCGCCACTCTTTGTGTTTGCGGGCATGTGGGAGAAGGTAATTATCTTTGTCGACTATACAGAGATACCGGCACTCATATCGGTGTCGCTCGTCTATATAGACCAGTTCCGTCATGAGAGAGATTTCAAGAGCGTGCTCTACCTCGTCTTTCTCAACTCGCAGTGGCTCCATATCCTCTGGATAACCGACGAGTACGTCGTCACAATGTTCAACAATCCGGGCACCATACTCCCGCTCTGGCTTGCGTATCTTGCGATAGCAATCGACTACCTCGAGCTCCCTGTGATGCTCGATACTTTCAAAAAATTCTTTGCCGCGATGCGTGAGCAGAGGGTCGGTCAATTTCTCAAGACTGAATTACGCAGCGAATAGTCGTACATAAATGACGAAACCAGTGTTCGCACAATGGCAAACACTGGTCATGAATGAGCTACCTCGGCATCTTTTCGGGTGCCGACCTTGTACGAGGTGCCTGACTCCGACTTGATGGCCGAAATGGCCGCAATCGTCGGGTCGTCCGTCTTCGCGATGAAGAGCTTCGGAAAACCCGGGATCTCTGCCGGCAATGTCATGCCGGACGATTCAACCGTCTGCGCGTGTGAGCGCGCAGCGACAATCAACGACGCGTTGAGTTCCATGTACAAACCCTCCTCGGTGACACTAGTCATATATGATAACTCAATTGTTAATTTTGTCAATATCTGCAAAAAAGGCCCGTACTTCGCCATCAATAGCCGCCCGGTCACTCTCTCTGAACATATGACGTTGGTCCTCCGTTTGGTCGCGTTTCGCGCGGCCAAAGTCGATGACGAATAGGTTGCCCTCTCGGT
>VMEY01000086.1 GCA_007375785.1 Parcubacteria group bacterium Athens0416_74
GATGTCGAGGAGCGACTCGCGTGGGTGCTCGGCCTCCCGGATCGAGTCGCGGCGTCTCTACAAGGCACAGCGGACAAGATTCTTGATCTGATTTCCGCTCCTCCTCAAGAGACGTATCTGCCGCCAGTCGTGACACAGGCTGAATCCGAAAGTCTCGCGCGGATTACGGAAGCACTTCTCGATGTCGAGACGCAGTTTCCGCGAGAAGTACCCGACGAAGTGATGAATGCGCTCGAGACAAATCTGCGCCAACAATCTCTTGATGCAAATGTGCCAAGCGTCGTGGGCGTGCCGCAAAAGAGTCTCTGGCAGCGAACGAAAGAGTTCTTCACTCCGAGCAGAGAGTCAACGGGAATTGCGGCTCGCGAACCTGAGCAGCTCCCACTGCCGCTCAATGAGCCCGCGCAGCCTGGGCGCTCTCCTGTCGTTGCCGCGCCCGAACAAGTACCGACTCCACGCCAAGGGGATCTCTTCCCGGAAGAGCAGCTTGAGCTGCAATTCCCGACGACGGGGGACTACGTGCAGACGAATTTGCCGCTCGATGAGCCGGTGCAGCCAACGCGCATCCCTGATACACCAATCCAGCGTGAGCTTCCTCTTGAGTCGCCGCTCACTGAGACACAGCTCGAGCTTCCGCTTACTCAAAGACAGCCCGGTCTGATAGAAAGAATTCGCAATCGTATTGCAGGTAGGTCGAAACCATCCGTCCCTGAATCTGTCTCAGGCACGAACTACCGATACAATCCCGTCACCGACCGCTTGGAGCCTATCGCAGACTCGCCATCTCCCACATCGGCACCGAGCCCGGTCACTTCTGTAGAGTCTACGGCGCTTACGGTGGGAAGCACGGAAGCATTCGGCGGTGCTACGCCATCAGCGAGTGGAAGCTCATTGGCAGGGAAATTTGGCACTGCGTCATGGGGTACCGCAAAGTTCCTGTGTCTTGGAGGATGGAGGCGAGCAGCATTTTGCGGCGCGGTAGGTACGGGAGTCTATCTCACAGCATCGGGGTCGCCGGACCAAACATCACCCGCAGCCGGGAGTCAGCCGGGAGCCGTCAGACCGACAACCGCAGGTATACAGGCACCTTCCGCGCCCTCGACGCCAGGCGCGACCCCGCCGGGCACAATCTCGAATCCGGTGACGCCAGCACCAGCACCAGCGCCGACCCCGACACCTGCTCCGGCTCCGACACCGACACCGACACCGACTCCTACCCCCGCACCGACACCCATTCCGACTCCAACACCTGCACCAGCGCCCAATCCAAAGCCGGGTACTCAGCCGGCCCCATCTCCCGCGCCTGCTCCGGCACCAGTGCCGCTTCCGAAGCCGAGACCAGGCGGCGCGCCCGCGCCGCAACCTGCTCCGGCTCCGTCTCCCGCACCGGCGCCATCACCTTCGCCCGAGCAGCCGACAAAGTCCGGCTCAGGAAGCTCGGCCGGTGGTATCGGGAGCCTGCTTGGCTCGCTCATGAACTATCTCGGTCTTGGAAACAATAGTCAGCCGAAGCCTGCGCAGCAGCCGACGACGCCGACCCGAACTCCGACATCAACATCGACGCCGACAACTATAAAGCCGATTGTGTCACTCGTACCAAACCCAGCCCGAGTGAAAGCGGGATCGACCGCAACGCTCTGGTGGGCAAGCATCGGTACGACAGAGTGTTCCGTATCGGATTCAGGAGGCACTGTGCTTGTGAAAGGTTCTTCGACTGGCAAGGCCAAGACAGCAGCAATACAAGCAACATCAAAATTCACCGTGACCTGCAAAGCTCGTTCTGGCGAAGACGTCCGCGCGGAGACTGTGGTGTCGCTCGTCGAATAGTGTATGGGGAGAAATGGTATAATCGCCACATGGATGGGTATATGAGAAAGTTCGGCGAGGGGGAACGCAGACATCCCCGCAGGAAGCCAGAGGTGCCAAAGCGACCCGATTTTGGGAATTTGGCTATAGAAGGGCTCAGAAGAGAATCTGAGAAGAAGAAATCGGTTGAGGATACCGACGAGGAAAAGGATTCGTAAATGTGTTACTATTTTCGTATATGACAGGAATCTACATTCTTATAGGCGCGGTTGCAGTAGCAGCGCTCTTTCTCGTATGGGCGTACAACCGCTTTGTACGGCTTACAAATCGCACTGAAGAGGCGTGGTCGGACATCGACGTACAGCTCAAGCGTCGATACGATCTCATCCCGAATCTCGTCGAGACGGTAAAGGGATATGCCTCGCACGAAGCGGGCACACTCCAAAAAGTGACGGAAGCTCGCACGAAGGCGATGGGAGCACAGACCGTAGCAGAACACGCTGAGGCCGAGGATATGCTCACGGGAGCACTCAAGTCACTCTTCGCGGTTTCCGAAGCGTACCCGGACCTCAAAGCCAATTCCAACTTCGTCGAATTGCAGCGCGAACTCTCAGATACCGAAAACAAGATTCAGGCCGCTCGACGCTTCTACAATAGTGTGGTCATCGAGCTGCAAAATGCTCTTGAATCTTTCCCGACCAATTTCGTCGGCAAGATGTTTGGCTTTACGACTCGTGAGTTCTTCGAGCTCGGCGAGGGTGAACAGGAGGCTCGCAATCCGGTGAAGGTCAGTTTCTAACGCTTTACTCTGTGGGAGAAGTTTTCAGAAAATGGTTCGGAGAAAAGAAAGTGCGAGCGCCCGAGGCGCAGCAAGTCAGAGCTGAGGAAATATCTCGATCTCCAATTTTTGCGTGCGTAGGACCGTATGCAATGTATTCTGCCGAGGATAAAGCCGCATTAAGCGCGATAAAAAAATCCGCCGAGAACGTTGACTACTCCGCTTGGGAAAACGAACACCGACGTCTTGGTCAAAGAAGCGAAGGATATCAAACGTACGTCGTCTCCGCTGTGAATGAGTCCTCGAAGTATTCTGAAGGATACAAGAATTGTACAGGCGTATTGGGGGTGGGTATTGATATGACCACCGGCAGAAATATCTCTTTTCTCACTCATCAGGATCCGAGGCAGATTCTGGTCTCTGAGCACCGGTGGAAAGCATTTCTTTCCGACTTGCGTCACGCTCTCACCGAACTAAAAGATAAGGTCGATAGAGAAAGCATAGATATTGTCTTGTTTGCAGGAGATTATGATTTTGATGGGGTCAGTGTAGTTGACGCACGGGCGAATGCCGGAAAGAGGAGGGCAGACGACTACCGAGATGTGGTGGCAGGAGTAGGAGAAGTGGTGCGAGAGGTGCTTGGTATCGACCCGCGTGTCGTCGTCGGCCCCAAAGAAGTATCTCCTCACGCAGTCAATGCAATCGTCGATACTCAGAGGAGGCGTTTGTACATGTTCCGTCCGGAGCAAGAGGGTTTTGATAATAATACAGATTTTCGTTCGGCACAGGTCGCAGAGCACTTGGATACACTCCAAAATGGAAGAAAGATAGGTACGTAGTATAGTAAGAACATGGCATCACTCTACACACATCAAAGTAGCAACGTCGCAAAGACATGGGCCCTCATGATCGGGTTTTTTGTGCTTGTCATGGCGGTCGGATGGTTTGTCTCGATGTATTTCGGCGAGCCGCTCTATCTCTATGTAGCGGTCGCGTTCTCGATCGGGATGAACGTCACGGCCTACTGGTTTTCCGATAGGATAGCGCTCTCCTCCGCTCACGCAAAGGAGGCGGATTCAGTGAAATACCTCGAACTCCATCGCATCGTCGAAAACCTTGCTATCACTGCGGGGCTCCCGAAGCCACGTGTCTACATAATAGAGGATCCCGCGCCCAACGCATTTGCGGCCGGGCGCGATCCGAAACACTCGGTAGTCGCAGTCACGACCGGCCTTCTCGAGCGGCTCGACCGCTCTGAGCTCGAGGGTGTGATAGCGCACGAGCTCGCACACATCGGCAATCGCGACATCCTTGTGATGACCACTGCCGTGGTGCTCGCAGGCTTTCTCTCTGTCCTCGCGGACATGTTCCTGCGCGTGAGTATGTTTGGTGGTGGAGATAGGGACCGCAATGTCCATCCCGCTGTCGCCATAATCGGTGTCGTCGGCATCGTTCTTGCCCCGATCGCAGCCCAGCTCATACACCTCGCTATATCCCGCCGACGCGAATTCCTCGCCGACGCTTCGGGTGCTCTCCTCACGCGCTATCCCGATGGGCTCGCGAGCGCGCTCGGCAAAATATCTTCCTACCAAGAACCGCTCAAGCAAGAC
>VMEY01000087.1 GCA_007375785.1 Parcubacteria group bacterium Athens0416_74
ATTATCTGCGTGTAGCCGCTTCCGTTGTGAGAATACTTAATTATCTCGGCCTCAGTGCTCGAGCACGTCTGGGAGAACGGTGCGTCAGGTAAAATCGCGTGCAGCTTCTCAGCTACAGTCTTCTGTCGAGGAGAATCTTCCGTGAGACCGACGATGTTCATGAAAGGGTACGAAGCATCATGTGCTGCAGTCGCTTCACTGAGGAATTCCGGAGAGTAGAAGACTGTCCGGTCAGGAAATTCAGCCTGAAGCTCTTTTGTAGTGCCGGGCACAATGGTCGATTTGATGACAGCAACCTTCCCTTTCCCCACCAGCGATATTGCCGAGCGCACTATGGAGTAATCGAAGCCCGATGGGGTCGTCGGGGTGGGCACAGCGATGAGCACGAAGTCGCAATCCTTTATTTTGTCCCTGTTTGCCACATAGGGCTCCTCAAGCGCATAGCGCACTACTGTGTACCCTCGACGCTCAAAATCGTCGGCGTAGTTCTTCCCGATGAAACCTTGACCTATGAACCCTACGAGAGGCTTTGTATCCGCCATGGCGAGGATTGTACCCCGTCAGTGAAATCGCGGCTAGCGGCGCTTTAATAGGTATGATTTGAGTCGCAGGCGCAGCGCACGACGGCCCGCTGTAGTCTTGAAATATCTCTCGCGGCGCCGCGCGTCGTCGTTATCAACACAAGCTTCATAGTATATACAGTGCCACGACAGATTCTTCGTGCTCAGGTTCTTCCCCCGATTATGTTCGGCAAGTCGCTTGCGTAAGTCCGCTGTGTATCCCACGTATATTTCACCGCCTTGGTCCTGTAACACGTATGTGTAGAACATACTCAAGCCGCGATTCTACTGCGGGGTGTAGCCGTTATTCCGCCTCTATGCACGCTTTAATATCGGCGCAATACGCAGACACGTAATCGTCAAAATGAACGTAGGGATGGTCAAAAAGTCGACCTTCACGCGGCCCATCTTGGAACCACTTCTTTAGCGTATCCGCATAATCCTTCTCGCTCGTTATGATGGCGCCTGCTTCGCGTGCTATACCAACATCGGTCGAAAGCACCGGCTTCGCCGCCGCAAGTGCTTCTACAATGACGAGCCCATAGCCTTCGTAGCGCGAGGTTACGAGTATAAGGTCAGCAAGTAAGTAGTACGGGATGGCATCAACAACACCCTCAAAGAAAACTCTGTCCGTCACACCGAGCTCTTCCGCCAAATGGCGCAGATGCGCCGCTTCGCTGCCAGCACCGACCACGATGAGGCACGCATCGAGTGGCGCTTTCGCGAATGCACGGAGTGCCAAACACGGATGCTTTTCTTGCTCAAGACGCCCCACATACAGAAGTCGTTTTGAATATTTCTCAAAACGGGAGGACAACACAGGATTCTGCGCTGTTGTTCGGATTTTTCCGACGTCAACATAAATTGGGAGGACGCTCACCGGGACATTCAATCCGTACCGAGTCTGTATTGATATCCGTATTCTCTCTGAAACGACGCGCACGCGCGTAGCGCGCTTCAGCACGATACCAGCCATCCGCACACGCAGACGATTCGCGAGCGAAAGCCGCGCATACTCGGGAGAAAGAAAATCCGTGTGTACTTGTACATGGAGTGGCTTACCTACAAAATGCGATATGAGGAGTCCGGTGAGACCAGTCTCAAAAGGGTCTTGCACGGAGATGACATCAGGCCACGGTAATTTCGCCGCCATAAAAATCGCATTCAGGCCGTATAGAAACTTTGTGACAGAGCGCGTCGGATACACATGCAATGCTCCCTCATGCGCTTCCGCAAATCGGTCGCTCTGTAAGGAAAATCCGATGATATCAAGTCCTCCAAGTTTTTCCGCATACGCCTTTTGACGTGCGTACGCCGCGCTCCCCGGTACGAGCACCCCCATTTTCGAGCGATCCGCCGATATCGAAAGTACGCGCGTCATACTGTATCGCGGACTATGGATTCCTGCGCGGTAAGGACGTCGCGCCACGTCCAATCAAGCGGTAAGGATTGCACTGCTGCTTCAGCTTTGGAGTACCCTTCGTCCGAAAGAATCCTATCGAACGCGCCCGCAAGAGAATCCACATCCATAGGATCAAACTCCATCATATCGGGCACATCGACCGACAGCCCATGCCCCTTGCTAATGAGCACGGGCTTCCCGAGAGAGAGTGACTCTAAGATAAAGTTCGGATTGAATTCGCTGAACGCAGGCGCGAGTCCGTCTTGGGGCGTATCGTGAGCGGCACACCGAGCTGTTTGGCGAGCGTCTCCAGCGCCTCGCGCTCGGGACCGTCTCCCACAAAGAGGAGTCGTGCCGTAGGATGCTTTGGGAAACTCTTTGCAGCCGCTTCTACGACACGTCTCAAATTTTTATATGCGACAAACCTGCCCGCGAAGATGCAGGTCCGTGTACCTGATTCTCTCGACGGCGTTTCTTTCGGCAGAACCGGATTCTTCACGACCGTTACATTCGACGGATTCGCACCAAAATACCTGACATAGAAATCCTTGAAGCGTTGATTGTAGACGACGATGCGATCCGCCGAACGCACGATGTGTCGCAAGACCCGATAGAGCTGCGGCCTGTCTTGCATATGGAGACCCCGCGTATAGTACTCGTCCATCGGAATGAGGCGCCGTCCCGCTTCCGCCTCTCGCTCCCAAATAGGGTCCCCACCGATGCGTACAATGAGTCGCTTCCTCCAGAGAGCGGATGAGATAGCTGCCGGTATGCCGGCAGTCGTGAGGTCGAATGCATACACGATATCGCTTCGAGCCGCCTCTCGCACGACAGTGAATGCGTACATCAGCCAGCTTAAAAGCTTCGGCATGTGACGACTCGTACGAACGACACG
>VMEY01000024.1:0-732 GCA_007375785.1 Parcubacteria group bacterium Athens0416_74
GTTGAAAAGAACGAAGAGAATTCAAGTGTGGCCTGGCCGCTGAGTTCAGTGAAAGTGAGAAGTGAAGACAATTACTATGCTAAGTACATGGCCGGGGCGTATGGTGCCATCCCGCGCACGTAATAGTATGTATGGCGAGGATAATTCGACCAGAAAGAACAACAGTATTTGCCTTCGGTGAAGGCGAAGATGAGCGCGTGGTGCTCAAGCATCTGAGGGCCTCTTTTGCGAAGGGGCTTACTGAAGTCAGGGTTGATTATGCGGGAGGGAAAGACCCAAACTTTATCGTCGACAAAGCGATACGTGTTCGGGGAACGAATGTCTACAACCATTCACTAATTTTGGCGGACAATGATCGAGCGTGGTCAGGGGCGCTAACCACGCGGGCCACAACGCACCACTTTGAAGTGATAAAAAGTCGACAGACTTTGGAATGCCTCATGCTAAGTATTCTCGACGCTTCGCGAGACTATTCGACTCTTCAGTCAGAAGAGAGTAAGCGAGTGTTTCGAGAAAGGCATTTAAGACACGGTCGCGCGCTGGACTCGCGCGATTGCTTGCGCCTGTTTCCGCCGCAGTTGCTGCAAAGAGAGATGGGCAGAATTGCGGAGTTGGCCCGCTTGATTGAAATTGTGCAAGGTAATTTCTAAGTGTGGCATTTGCTTTTCAGTATCACGTTTGTGAGAGCTCCTCATTGTTAGAGTATGATGGTGTCTTCCGCAAATCTTCATG
>VMEY01000024.1:790-12104 GCA_007375785.1 Parcubacteria group bacterium Athens0416_74
AGAGAGGGCTAGGCTATGGGATTACGATAACTCTATATCTATGGCTACAACAATCGTCGCGGGGGGTGATTCTCAAAAGGGCGTGAAGCCACTGTATCGCGGCACGCAAATAGTCTGGTACATATTCTCAGTCGTCGAAGTACTCCTGCTTTTCCGCTTCCTCCTCAAGCTCATCGGCGCAAATCCTGATGCGGGATTTACTGCGTTTATCTACATGCTCAGCTATCCGCTCGCGGCGCCCTTCCTCTACGTGGTGCGTTCGATGCAGGTATCGGGAAGTGTATTTGAATGGACGACGCTGCTCGCGATGCTCGTGTATTGGATAGTCGCCTGGGGAATCGTGCGCTTGTTCGTCATGGGCAAACCAGTTTCACGCGCAGAGGCCAACGTGAAGCTCCAAGCACAAGACGTCGCGTAGGGACTGCGTTAAAAGACTCATGTCCGTACGACAGTTGCCTCGATTGCACTTTCTGCTATGGTCGAGGCGGATATCCCACGTCTCGAACATGGTCATGAGGGAGAACTGCAATGAGGAAATGGGGAACGACACAGCTGGGCTGGGGGCCGCACCGCAGCGTGGCGGGAGGACGGATTCAAAGGAAGCTTTCTCGCCGGAGTGTTCGCGGGAAGTCACTTCCCGATGATTCCGGTCTGAAAGCCATTTTTGACGCAGTCCTCGCAGGCCGCGAGATTCAGATCGTAGAGCGCGACAATCGCTCGGTCACGCTCGAAGCTCCAGACGATGACGCAATTTGGAACCTGCTCCTGCCGAAGATTGCGGAAGTCATCGACGCTCCGGCAATTGCGAAAAAAAAGGCGCGGCAGCAGATGCGGCGCAGACGGCATTGAAGAAATGCCAAGGAGAGCGGGCCGCGTGCCCGCCTTTTTCTTTGGGAGATCTCAAGAGAGCTGCGTCAATCAATCAGCTTCTTTTGTCCTGAACCCGGCTTTTCGATACCGAGGTGCGCGTAGCCCTTATCGGTCACGGTGCGGCCGCGCGGAGTGCGCTCGATGAGGCCCGTTTGCATGAGGTACGGCTCGTTGACCTCTTCTATCGTCGCTTCTTCTTCGGAGAGTGCCGCCGCAATTGTCTTGAGTCCTACAGGGCCACCGCCGAATTTCTCGCAAAGCAGCGTGAGGATGTCGCGGTCGGTTTGATTGAGTCCGATTTCGTCTATCTCAAGGAGTGCGAGCGCTTTTTTCACGGTCTTGATGTGAAGTGTCTCTTCGCTCACTGCCGCGAAGTCGCGTGCGCGCTTGAGAAGATAGTTGGCGGTGCGCGGTGTAGCGCGAGAGCGACGCGCGACTTCGAGGAGAGAGTCGGCATCCATCTCGATTCCAAGGATTTTTGCAGAGCGTCGCAGTATTTCCGCTATCTCTGCGTCGGTGTAGTACTGCAAGCGGAAGGTGCCGCCGGAGAATCGCGAGCGAAGCGGCGCCGAGAGCATAGAGATGCGTGTGGTAGCGGCAATGAGTGTAAAAGGTGGGAGCTCAAGCTGCACCGTGCGCGCGGCAGGGCCTTTGCCGATGACGATATCGAGCACCCCCGCTTCCATGGCGGGGTAGAGGACCTCTTCTATAGTGCGATTGAGGCGATGCATCTCGTCGATAAAGAGGACATCACCCGGTGAGAGGTTGGTGAGTATCGATGCGAGATCACCGACGCGCTCTATTGCGGGGCCCGATGTGCTGCGGAGACTCGCACCAATCTCTTTTGCCATGAGGTGCGCAAGCGTCGTCTTGCCAAGACCTGGTGGACCATACAAAAGCACGTGCTCGGGCTGATGATTGCGCCCTTTTGCCGCAGTGAGGAGGATGCGGAGGTTTTCCTTGATAGCCTCCTGACCCACGTATTCTTTCCACGAATCAGGACGAAGCGCCTGGTCGAGGCTACGGGGCGACTTTTCTATCTGTTTGTGTTCGGTATCGGTCATACGGAGGCTCTACGAAGCCCTGTGAAGGGGAGCGAAGAGGCTGCTTGACAAATGGCTCTAATATGCTATATTGGAGGGAGAAGCGGAATCAACCCCGCTTTTTCCTTTTGTAGAGACGCATAGCTTCGGGCAATGGTGGTTTTTCCAAGGACGTGGTGGCGCCGCTGCCACTATCCTCAGGTCCAGACTGCAACATTCGCCAGAATGCATTGCCCGAAATTGTGCGTCTCCAACTCCTGTTTGCAATCTAACACCCCATTAGAAAATGCAAAGGTGATTCCGCAGTGCGCATTACGCTTGCAGTATTGCAAGTTCGCGGATTTTCTAACGGGGCAGGCCGCATTGCGCTCGCGTAATGGGCGTTTTGCCTGCCCAAGAACAAACTTTGCTTGCCAACTTGTAGTGAAGCGAAGCGCGGGCGATGAGTTCGCGCCAAGACTACATGCAATGACTATAAAAAATGTGTCTACTATCTACCCAAGCAAAGTTTAGTGCGGGGTGGTCTAAACATATGCACCTCAGTGCGGTGGAGCGCGCTCGCGCGCTGCTATGATTGTGGTACATGCCCACTCAAAAGAAGCAGTCGGCCACTTGGCGCATTGCGCTCGCGCACTACCTCATAGCCGGGTTTGCCGTACCGTTTGTCGGAAGCTTGTCGCTCACTTTCTTCTACTACTATGCGCTTCCCGTGCTCACCGACACGACATACCTCGTGCTCGGTGTAGGGGAGACGATGGTCCTGACTTTCATAGGCGTCATACTCGGCGCGCAGTACATCCGTAGAAAATATCGAATCACCGACGTGTCTTCCGTCGCGAATCTCTCGGCTGCGTACATCGTCGTGTTCACGGGTCTATGGATGAGCGCCAACATGCTCTTCCTCTCTCAGCTAGCGGAAGTGCCCGTCACTGAGATGACAATCGCATCTATCGAATCAGCGCTCGGAATCTTGGTCTTCTACTTTTCGAGTAAAAAATACATTCGCACAAACTAGCGAGTTTACGTACTAACGGGGCAGGCTTCGTGGTTAGGAAATAGTTTCCAACATGACCTCGTCGTTGAGGTCGACGACACGGGAGAGCTCGTCGTAGGAGGTGACACCTTGGAGAATCTTCACAGCTCCGTCTTGCGCCATACGGCGAATCTTCTGATGCTTTGCGGCGGCCCAGATGTCGCGCTCGCTCGAGGAGTGGCGCACGCACTCTTCTATTTCTTTATCCATGAGAATCACTTCCACCACCGCGATGCGGCCTTTGTATCCGAGACCTCCGCATTTGTCGCACCCTTTGGGGAGCCACATGGTGTCGCGATTCGCAGGAAGCTCGTCCGCATGTGGGATGTGTGCGAGAAGCTGCTCCATCTTTGTCTTGATATCGCCGGTGATAGGTGTAGGTACACGGCATACCGGGCAGAGTCGGCGCACAAGGCGCTGCGCCATTGCGGTCGTGAGCGCGGCGCCGAGGATGTCGGGTGCGACACCCATGTCGACGAGGCGCGGAAAGGTACCCGCGGCGTCGTTGGTGTGGAGCGTGGAGAACACGAGGTGACCGGTGAGTGACGCGTTGACCGCGGTCGATGCGACCTCCGCGTCGCGGATTTCGCCGACCATGATGATGTCGGGGTCTTGGCGGAGTGTGGAGCGGAGTCCTTGTGCAAATGTGTAGTCTCTTGAGACCTGTGTCTGTACGATGCCGGGCAGGTGGTATTCCACCGGGTCTTCGATAGTGACGATTTTGATTTCCGGTGAGTGCACTTGGCGCAAGAATGCGTAGAGCGTCGTCGTCTTACCGCTACCGGTAGGTCCCGTGTTGAGAATCATGCCGTTGGGCTTTGCGATTTCTTTCGCGAAAATATCCATGAGGTATTTATCAAAGCCGAGTGCTTCCATGGGGAGCGCGATGGTCGTCGGGTCGAGGAGACGCATGACGATAGTCTCTGCGTATGAGCCGGGGAGTACCGAGGCGCGTATTTCGACTTCCTTTCCACCGATGACGATGGAGAAGCGGCCGTCTTGTGCCGCATTTTTTACGTTGAGCTTGAGGCCGGAGAGCAGTTTGAGGCGGCTCGAGACGAGCGAGTATGTGGCTGCGTCAAACATGAGCACCTCCACCAAGACGCCGTCGAGGCGATAGCGCATGCGCACGCCCTCCTCTTCCGGCTCGAGATGCACGTCGGATGCACCGAGCGCGAGCGCGCCGGCCATGATGATTTCGAGTACGCGAGATATACGGTGCGCATCTTTGCTGCCCGTGTGGCTCGCAATCTCCGTCTTTACATCCTGGAGCGTCTTGAGCTTCTCGAGCATCTGCTGGATTGTCTCGTTGGAGAGCGTGAGGATGCCGGCCTCTGTCTCGGTCGCGTATGAGAGGTCGTGGAAGCGGTCCCACGCATGCTCAAGTGATGCCTGCGAGACAATAAAGCGGCGCACTTCATAGCCGAGGCGCTCAATTGTCTGGAGTGATTTCAGCGAATCCTCGCGCTCGGGAGCGCGCATCCCTACGAAAATTATTTTATTCACCTTACGAAAGGGAGCGATCTCGACCGCGCGCGCCTCATCCTCGGGCACGAGCTTGAGCGCGTCGGTATCGATGGATTTACTCGTGAGGTCGACGTATTCGACGCCGTATCGATGCGAGAGCATCTCCGCGAGCTGCTCCTCTTCTTTTGCGCGCAGCTCGGTGAGGCGCTCTGCCGCTTTCTTATCGTTGAACGTCGCCATGGCGCTATTGTAACGCACTTCGCTCGAGAAGAAGGTGCTACAATTTGCTCATCTATGAGTGAGGCCCCCAAAAGAGAACGGCGCTTGAGTACCGAGCCTCACGAAGAATTTGGTTTGGGTCACGAAGCGCCTGTCAGCGACTTGGTAAGCGTGAATCGAAACGGTGAAGAGATTTGGGTGCACCCCAGCGAGGTGGCACAGGTACTGAATGAGGCAAAAAAGACGACTTCTGCTGGTGAGTCAGGACCATCGCCTGATACGAAGCGAGTAGGGCCTGACATTCCCGCCGGAAAGAAAGCGAGAGAAGCGTTTCTCAAAGGGGTTCGCGAAGTCGGCCGCAACTTTGGACTCGGCGAACACAAGGTAAAAGACGAGAGCGTGTTCCGGGCAGCGCTCGGGAAGTATGCCGACTACCGTACTCGGTGGGGAGAAGCGGAGGCGTTTGCCGCTGCCGTGAACGATCTCGATGTCGACGATGTGAAAGCGTTCCGCGAACGCGCTACGGAGCTTGAACAGGAGCTCGCCGATAAAAATCTCTCCAAACCTGAAGTGTCGTCATCTCTTACTGGGGCAGACGGACTCGCTGAAACCATAGAAAAGGCGCGTAAGGATACGGCTGCAGCGCCGCAAGTGGAGCAGGCACGCACATTCGGCTCTCCAGAGGAAAAAGCTGCCGTGGATATGCTGGACGGGTTGGCTAAGGCAGCGGGAGAGGCACTCAAGAATGCATCGTCTCACAGCACCAATCACATGAGCGAAGAAGAGCTCCTTAAAGGCCTCGAAGGATTATCCGAGCCGGAAGCGGCGTCCGATACTGTCCCCCCTCACTTCGAGACGGCCTACAAGCGCCTTATTGAGAAATTTAGAAAAGACGGGACGCGACGCGAGGACCAGATTCCGCTCGCATCGAGAGGTGTGATTGGGAATAGCGAGTACGCGGCATTCAAAGCGTTTGTCGACGAACGTGATGCAGCAGCAGAGCGAGCAAAACAGGCAGCAAAGAGCACTAGAAAGAGTAATGCCGGAAGTGCGGGTAAGGAAAAAGGTTCTTCGCCGACGGAATCGGCCAAAGACAGAGATGCGCGGCTTGCCGCTCTTGCCGATGACTTCGACAAGCAGGCAGGAGCAGATTCGGCTCGCGCCGCGGAACTGTTCCAAGACATTGACGCGACCCTCTCGAAAGAAGACAGGGAAATCTTTATCGAGAAAGTACGGGGTCTTGGCTGGAAAGTAAACGGCGACGTCCATCAAGAGTCCGGCTCATTTGAGCTCATACCTCTCGGTAATACGGCGGAGAAGCTTACCGAAGCGCTCGGAAAGCCGGCTGGGAAAGTCGACGGGATACCTTTTTGGGTACTGGAAAACGGCGACGGTGTGGTGCTGAGCGGCGGTCCGGTAGAAGGGCGTTACCCTCAGCGCTTTCAAAATGACGGGTTCTCAGAGATTCGAGGCTCATTCTATGAGTACAAGGATGGGGCATTCCGAAAGATGAGTGAAAAGGAAGTCGCGGCACGTCGCGCCGCTGCAATCACCGAGAACGAGCAGGACAAAGCAGCAGCGAAAGAGAAGGCGAGAGAAAAGGGCGCGCGAGAGCGTGCGCAGCCTGAGGCCGAAAGAGAAAGAGCAGAGCCCGAAGTGCGTGCGGCAGAGCGACCGGCACGCAGCGAAACTCGAAGTGAGCGCCCTGAGAGAGAGGGCTCGGAGAAGTCGCGCTCGTTTGAGGAGGGGCTAAAGATTTTCCTCAAGACGTACAAGAAAGAAAAAAGGAACGCAGGGACGGCATTTCGAGAAGCGATGAAAGGCCTTTCCGACAAAAACAGGAAGAGACTGATAGATTTTCTCACTGACACCACGGACATACCGCGTCCGATTCTCGAGCGCATACACCGTGATGTCGATGAAGAGTACGAGCGCGAGGAGAGTGGCGATGGGGAGAAGCGACCGGCACCGGTAGAGCGCGAAGTCGACAGGATGCTCTCCAGCAGTCGTGCGCAGCCGCGTACCAGCGAGCGCCGCGAATCGCGAGAGACTGAAAACATCGACGACGAGATAGATAGAATGCTCGGTTTCAAATAGTAGTGAGCGCGTTTGATATGCTGTGCGGGTGACTCGCACTATCAAAACTCGTGAAGAGATGCTCGCTTTTGCGGGCGAGACTATCGGCCCACTTGCCCCAAAAGAGCGCGCGACCGTCGTCACGCTCTCCGGTGAGCTCGGTGCGGGCAAAACGACCTTTGCTCAAGGTACTGCGCTTACCTTTGGAGTACGGGAGACCGTACAGAGTCCGACCTTCGTGCTCGAAAAGATTTACGCACTCGAAGGCAGTCCGCCGGGCGGCGGATTTACGCACCTTGTGCATATAGATGCGTACCGTCTCAAGAGCGCGCACGAGCTCCGGGTGTTGGGGTGGGAGGAGCTGGCGCGTGAGCCCGGCAACCTCATACTTATAGAGTGGCCCGAACGCGTGGCCGAATGCATGCCGCAAGACGCTATCCGCCTCAGGTTCGACATCGACGGGGATGCGCGTATCATCACAATTAATGACGGCCAAAAAAACACCTAAGCGGGAGGCGAAAAGCGAGAAATCGGAGTCCGAGCGGCAGAGCAGGCTCGTGATACTCGACTCGCACGCCATACTTCATCGTGCGTACCATGCGCTACCGGATTTTTCTTCGACCAAGGGTGAGCCGACGGGCGCACTGTACGGCCTGATTCTCATGCTCCTTAAAATCGTGTCTGAGCTCAAGCCCGACTACATTGTCGCGGCGAGGGATTTGCCGGGTCAGACGGTGAGGCACGAGATGTTTGAGGCATACAAAGCCAAGCGTGTTAAAGCCGAGGATGAGCTCGTAGCGCAGCTCATTCGCGCGCCGAAAGTATTTGAAGCCTTTGGCGTGCCGGTGTACTCGTGTGAGGGGTACGAGGCCGACGATGTACTCGGCACGATCGTGAAGCAGGTGAGTCAGCGCTCAGATCTTGAAGTGATTATCGCATCGGGCGATATGGACACGCTTCAGCTTGTCGGTCCGCGTACACGTGTCTTTACGCTGCGCAAAGGTCTTTCAGACACCGTGATGTATGACGAGCAGGCGGTGGTGGATAGGTATGGATTTACCGCCGCGCAGGTCGTGGACTACAAAGCGCTTCGTGGTGACCCGTCCGACAACATCCCCGGCATCAAGGGTATCGGTGAGAAGACCGCGACAGAGCTCATCAAAGAGTTTGGTACGCTCGAAGCCATTTATCGCGAGCTCGAAAAAGGGCCCGAGGCACTCGAGAAACGCGGTGTGAAGCCTCGCATCGTCCAATTGCTCCTCGCGGGTAAATCCGATGCGGCATTTTCAAAGCAGCTCGCGACTATCCACCCTGAAGTGCCGATACACTTCGAGCTTCCGAAGCGCCATTGGCATATTGAAGACAAGATTGTGGCGGAAGAAAAGCCCGCCGATTTTTCCGGTAAAGAAGTCGACCCGCAAGCACTGCAAGAGACCTCTCTCGCACTGTGGCTCCTCCGCAGCGACCTCACGACACCCGATGTGCAAGATATTTTGAATTTTGCGAGCACCGACGATTTCGAAAAAGCGCGCGAGTCGATTTTCATGACGCTGCGCGAGACGTGGAGGCTCATCGCGTTGTATGAATCTATCGAGAAGCCGCTCATGGCGATTGTGCGCAAGATGAACGAGGTGGGCATCCGTGTCGATGCGGAATACCTGAAGAAACTCTCAAAGGAATACACCAAGGGTCTGGGAGAAATAGCGGGGCGCATCTTCCAGCATGCGGGGCATGAGTTCAACATCAATTCTCCAAAGCAGCTTGGCGACGTCCTCTTCGATGAGCTCAAGATTGGTTCGGGCAAGCAGAAGAAAACAGCGACAGGCGCGAGGACTACAAAGGAGGAAGAGCTCTCGAAAATGGCAGATTTACACCCCATCATCGGAGATATCTTGGCGTATCGTGAGCTCCAGAAACTTCTCTCCACCTATATTGAGAAAATACCCGTGCTCATCGGCAAAGACGGCAGGCTGCATGCGGAGTTCTTGCAGGCAGGGACCACGACCGGTCGTATGTCGAGTCAGAATCCTAATCTGCAGAACATACCGATTCGCACTGAGTACGGGAAGCGTATTCGCGAAGCGTTTGTGGCAGAAAAAGGGTATCTGCTTGCCGCTATCGACTATTCGCAGATAGAACTGCGTATCGCCGCAGGGCTCTCGGGCGACGAGAAACTCACGGAGATATTTAAAAAGGGCGGCGATGTACACACAGCGGTGGCGGCACAAGTGTTTTCGGTGCCACCTGAGCACGTCGATAGGGAAATGCGCCGACGCGCAAAGGTAATCAACTTCGGCATCCTCTACGGTATGGGAGTGAATGCGCTCCGGGCAAATCTTGGTTCGAGCGTTTCTCGCGAAGAGGCGGCGAAGTTTCTCGAAGATTATTTCAAAAACTTCTCGGGAATCGCGCGGTACATGGAAAATACGAAAGCAGAGGCCGCACGTCTCGGCTACACAGAGACGCTTTTCGGGCGCCGCCGGTATTTCCCGGGCTTTCAGTCCGCACTGCCGAATCTCCGCGCCCAAGCGGAGCGCATGGCTATCAACGCGCCGATACAGGGCACGCAGGCAGACATCATCAAGCGCGCCATGGTGGAAGCGGATGCACTCATCACAAAAGAGAAGTGGGAGAATAAGGCGCGACTCCTCCTCCAGGTCCACGACGAGCTCGTCTATGAGGTAGAAGAAAAAGACGCAGAACAGATTGCGCGCACACTCCGCAATGTGATGGAAAATGTTGTCGACCCGAAGCTTCTTGGCGGTGTACCCATCGTCGCCGAAATAGCGCTCGGTAAAGATTGGGGGAACACAAAAAGAATCTCACGATAAGTATGTTGTATTTCTATAGCGGGACCGATACGGACAAAGCGAGAAACGCGCTGAGCGATGCTCTCGAAAAAAAGGCGAAGAATACTCCCGTGGTTCGCATTACCGATGCGCATACAAGGGCCGACCTCGAAGCTGCGCTCCAAGGTGGCGGCATGTTCGGAGGAGAGAGGGCCGTCGTCTTCGACAATGTGTATACAAGCGATGACTTGCGCGAAGTCCTTTCAGAAGCGCTACCGCGAATCTCCAAATCAAAGGACGTGTTTTTCATGCTCGAAAGCACGCTCGATGCCGCTACGCGCAAGTCGATAGAAAAGTATGCGACCGAGTTTGAGCGCTTTGATTCGAAGAAAATCGCGAAAGCAGAGACGATATTTTCGCTAGCGAACGCGCTGCAATCGGGGAAGAAGAAAGACCTCTGGGTGGGATATCAGCGGGAGCTTCAGGGCGGCAAAGCACCGGAGGCCATACATGGCGTGCTCTTTTGGGCCGCAAAACAGCTCCTCTTAAAATCGGATACACCGAGAGCTCGAATGCTCGTGGCAGAACTCGCCGCACTTCCTCATGAGGCTCGTCGCCAAGGCTTCGAGCTCGAATATGCACTTGAGCACTTTGTACTCTCTCGCGCGTGATATCATTTATCTCACGTATGCTCAAACAAATGCGGACCGCTTTTGTTATCGTTTTTCTTAGTATTGTGGTCTCGGTAATATTTCTCAGCGCCCTTTCGTACATGCCGCGTGAGACTGGAGCGCTCGGAATGGACGCAGACATGATGTATTGCATCGGCTTACCGTGCCCGTGCGGCAAGGGACCCGGCGGCAATCCTCCGTCGCCGTGCGGAGGCACTGGCAAAGGCGTCCTGCAATGCCCGTGTAAAGATATGACGAGTGGGTTTAGCACTACGGGGAAATGTTCTGCGGTCGGTGTCTGTACGGCCTCGGGCACGAGCGGCAAAGATGGTTTCGGCCTCGACCAGGTCTCGAAGATTCTCGGTGACCTCATGGGGAAGCTTATGGGACAGAAGGGTGGAGACACCGCACAGCCGCCTCCACCACCCGGGGGGGATACAGCGAGCAAGATTCCTCCTACATGCACACTTACTTCGAGCACCGTCTCGTCCAACGCATCATCTACTACGGCGACACTCTCATGGTCGAGCTCATATGAGGCAACGAGCGCTTCAATAACGCCCAACATCGGCGCGGTTTCGGTCAATGGCTCTCAATCGATTACCATCACCGAGACGACTCCCTATTCTATGTCGGTCACCGGCCCAGGCGGCACGGGCTACTGCTCGGCGATTGTAGTGGGCTTTGGCGATGGCGGTACAGACAAATGCTCGGGCATCTTCGCAGATATCTATGGATGTGAAGACGATGTGGGTGATGATGACATCCCCGGTCCCGGCACTTCGAGCTCAACTCCGAATCTCTCGGCGAGCCCGACGAGCGGTACTGCACCGCTCACAGTCGTCTTCACCGGCAACGCGGGCAGCGCTGGGTACACGATCAAGTATGGCGACGGTAAAACCAATGCAGTCGGCTGCGAGCATGGGAGCTGCTCACCGACCGCATCGCCGCTCACTATCAATAGGAGTCACGTGTACGAAGAGCCGGGTACATACACCGCGAAGCTCTTAAAACATTTCACCTCCGTGCAATCAAACTGCACCGGGGAAGATTGTAATAAAGTGGATTCCGTCACGATTACGGTCACCGCGCAGCAGACCACTACGGGTACGACGAACACTACGAGCTCGACGACAGTCCCAGTAT
>VMEY01000025.1 GCA_007375785.1 Parcubacteria group bacterium Athens0416_74
GCTCAACATTGAATAAGAGCGTCCCATGCGTGGGTTCAATCACCCAGAGCGGACCGTCGGAACGGTTTGCGACGTGGTCGAACTGCAAACCGCGTGAGCCACCCTTCACAACCGTACGATGCTGGCCTTTCGGGCCCGCAACGGTAAACGGAGCGTGAGCGGGTTTCTCCGCGTCGGGTTCGGCGTTGTCGTGTCCGCCCCCACCATTAGTGTCCCGGGTCTTGCCCGTGGCGCTAACGGAGATGGACGGATTATCTTGCATTCCGACAACCTTGTCGTCATCTGGGGCAGCATGACCCGCCCCGACATTGCCGAGCTTGAAGGACTCGATTGTATCCTTGCGGAGCCCTTTGAACGCGTCACTGTTGAGCAGCGATTCGACGTTTTTCAGGCTCCTGAGCGAGAGGTCTTGAATACGTTGACCCTGCCGCTCCTCCTTCACTTCCTTCATGTGCTTCTTTCCGTGCTCAATGAACCACTCCTCGATGACAGTGCAGAAGCCCACGTAAGCATCGTTGCGCACGAACGTCTTGCGATTTTCGTGCAGCTTCGCATTCGAGGTGAGAATTTCGCCCTCGAACACGCCGGACTTGAAGAGTTCGATAACGTCGGCTGACAGGAAGTCCGTCGCGCCCTTCGCGAAGACACCAAAGGCGAAACGGTAGTCATTACCTGCCTCGCCTATCAACACCTTGCCCCTGTATCCGAAGGTGCCCTTGCGAGCGAGATACAAGCGGAAGATGGTGTTGCCAGCGTCCTTCTCGCCGATGGTAACGTCGGGAAGTTTCTTGCCGGAAAACTTCTTCGCTTTACCGGCAGCCGTCTCCTGGGTTCCATCGGCGTTGATGATGCGGACGCTGACCGCGACATCGCTCCTGCGCATCGCGATGCTGTACTTTTCGAGAATGGCCTCCTTGAGTGCCTCGGCGCTTTGGATGCGCGAGACCTCGCGGTCGACCACGTAGTTATGGATGACGACTCGAGTGCGCCAGTCGACGAAGCGTGTGCCTTGCGGCGCACGACCCGAAGTAGAACCGGCGGGACGGAATGCGAGTGCGCGAGTGCGAAACGGTATCTGCACCATTTTTGCCTGACATGCGACCGTGTCGGTGTCGAACGTCCACTCTTGGTATCCCTCTTTGCCCCTGCGAGCGCAAGAGGTGAACGTGAAGCGTTCGCACTTGCCGAGAGGCGAAATCAGCCCGAGGCCGAATTGGCCGAGCTTTCCCCGCTCCTTCACGGAGTCGCAGACGCTGCTGAGCGCTTCTTCAAAATGCGCTTTGCTCACGCCTTCCCCATTGTCAGAGATAGTGATGGACCGTTCCTTGCGATTGATGACGATGCCGACGTGCTTGGCTCCGGAGTCAATCGAATTCTGGACGGCTTCCAAGACCGCTTCGAAAAGAGAGACGTAAGTCTGTGAGAGCTTGAGGAGAGCTTTGCCATAGTGAAAGCTCACTTGGCTTTTGCCCGATTTGCCTTGGTCGTTCATTGTTCTGCTTCCTTCTTCCTGCTGTTGGAGAGTGCGGTTCTCGCTGCCTCACCGCTGAGTTGAGTCAGCAAGTTGGAGAGACGCGAGACGCCTCGTCCACCTGCAGCGAGTTCGCGAATGCGTGAACGCTGGCCAGCCGTGAAGCGGTCAGAGAGCACGTATTCGGCGAGCGGTAGCATGGCCGTTATTAATCCCGCGAAGGATTCGGCAACGGCCGATTGGTTGCCGACCTCATCATGCGATGTTGGTCGGGTCGCCATGACTTCCGGCAATTGTACGCCGCTGGAAGTCACCCGTAGTACATGCGGTGTAGCCCGCTCCTTTTCTTCGAGTCCAGCCCCGTACAGTTCGACAAAGGACTTGAACTGGCCGAGTTTTTGTCGCGACACTCCACGCTTGCCTCTGAAAACCTCCAGCAGAGCGTCGATGGGGCTTCGACCCGTCCCGCCGTAGCCGACAAATTCGGCTATCTCGGCGAGGGATGCGACGCGAAATGCGCACAGTCGTGCCGCATCTCGCACCTCTGACGAAAGCTCCTGAAGTTCCTCGACCTCGTAGCCGAGAAATTCCAGGTAGAAGCGGAGACGAATGAGCGGCTCGCCAACCGGCATTCGACCTGCCGAGAACCACTCGTGAACGGTGAAGTCTCCAACACCTGCGAAGTTGGCAATCATTTTCCGCTTGTCGAAGAATTGGCTGCCTTTGATTACTTTCGCGAGATGCGCGAGGCACTGCTTCGTAGTTCCTCGAATCTGTTTCATTGTCATGCTTCCTTCTCACTGCTTGCTGCTGTTGGTCGGCTCTACGGGGCGTGCCAGTTTGGCCCGCCAACCGTGCGTGAACCGTTGAATCTTCTCAAGCGCCACAACCTGCCCGAACTCGAGAGGCGTATCGCCTTTCCAATATGACAGAGAAAACGTGATGCTTGTCTTCGCGGTCAAGTCTGCCGTCACCGATTCCGGTAAGGGGAAGGCCACGGCGAAGGGGGTTTTCCCTTCGGGAACCGCTGTAACGATGGCCCCGATTGATGCTTTTATCGCGTCACTGGGAGGAGCATCGCGACGCCTTGCTTCCTGCTTATTGCTCATTGCTGTTATTCCTTTTTCAAAGGACAGTCGTCCACATCAGGATTGACATGGAATTAGTATTATATCGTAATAAGTGCGCTGCGTCAACGTTTATATTTCACTGAAAGCGAATGCCTACCAAAAAGGCAGGAACTTGGTGACCCACTGTCTCAGCGTCGATGATGCTTGAATCGGTTCTGCCTGTGGGGACTCAACTATCACGATGAGTCCTTCCCCCTCTCGTCCCACCCCGTACTGCTCTCTCAAAGCCTCTTCCTTACCCCTATCGGTCTTAAGTTTGCGTATGTGCCCGCTCAGGCTCGCCTCCTGCACTCTCAGGTCGTCGAGCTGCCTCTCAGCCTGCTCACGAAGCGCACGAGACTCCCTCTCCTTTTCGGAAACGCCCCACACAGCAAAGCTGGCGACGATGATTAAGAGAATCAGCACCACAATACTGAGTCGTCTCCAAAAGAGTCTCACAAGCGCTGCGTGTCGCTCGCGTATTGCCATTTCGGTATCGTAGCATTATATTGATGGAACAAAGATATGAGCTTCCTGTTTCATCACCGCACCCGGAAGATAATGAAGATTGCCTGGGGCTTCGTGGCTGTCGTTATCATATTGGGCATGGTGCTCTTCTTCGCGCCGGGCCTCCCCGACTTCATCTTCGGCCTTCTCCTGAAGTAGAGTTACTCCGCACCCGTATCTCGGACGACCTTGAGAAACACGTCGGGCGGGATTTCTACTGTGCCGCGCGCAAGCATGCGCTTCTTTCCTTTCTTCTGCTTATCACGTAGTTTCATCTTTCTCGTGATGTCGCCCCCGTACATGTGCTGAGTGACGTCTTTTTTCATTGCAGAGAGACGCCTCGACGCGACGATGCGTCCGGAGACTCTTGCCTGAATCTTGAGTTCGAACATCTGTCGCGGAAGAAGCTTCTCGAGCTTCTCTACCATTGACTCGGCCTCCTGCTGAATCCTCCTTTTCGATACGATGCGCGCAAACGCAGGCACAGGCTCTTCCGCGACCAGTACGTCGAGACGCATCACATCGGCATCGCGCATGCCTATGAGTTCGTACGAAAGCGACGCGTACCCGCTCGAGACGCTCTTGAGCTTGTCGAAAAATTGGCGCATGAGCTCTCGGAGCGGCATCTTCGCGTGCACGGCAGTCTTACCGTCTGGCAGCGTCTCCGTGTCCCCCACTTCCGCTTCGTGATCGTACAGTAGCTGTGCGATACCGCCGAGATACTCCGGCGGAGAGATTACGGTTATATCGGCCCACATCTCCCGCACCTTCTTCGCAAGACCATCATCCGGCATCCGAGCGGGCGAATACACCTCTTCAACCTCACCATTCATGTGTGTGACTTCGTAGACTGTCGTCGGCATGGTCACGACAAGGTCGAGCATAAATTCGCGGCGCAGACGCTCTATTACAATCTCCAAATGGAGCATGCCCAGAAAGCCGCAGCGGAAGCCTTTCCCCATGATGCCGGAGGACTCTTCTTCATATGAAAGCGACGAGTCAGAGAGCCTGAGACGCTCCAGAGATTGTCTCAACAGCGCAAGGTCATCTTGACTCTCCGGGTAGACCGATGCCCAGATGACGGGGGTCGGGGAGCGATAGCCATGAAATGCGGGTCCGGGATTCTTCACCGAGGTCACTGTATCGCCCACCGACGCGATACCGGGCTTTTTGATTCCGGTAACGATATATCCGATTTCTCCCTCGAGAAGTTTGCTGCGAGGTGATTCATCGGGTGTGAGCACCCCTACTTCGAGCGCATTGAACTGCGCATCGGCTGCGATTAATTTTAGCGTGTCTCCTTTCGCTATCTCACCTCCGAAAATACGGCAATAGATTATGACGCCGCGGTGATCAGAGTATCCGAAATCAAAGACCAGCGCCTGTGACGCTCCGCTTCCTTTCGGCGGCGGGACTCTCTCCACGATAGCATCGAGTATTTCAGCAACGCCTTGACCCGTCTTGCCTGACGCAGGGAGAACGTCGGATTCCTTACAGCCAAGCAGTCTCGCGAGCTCACTCGTTATTTCAGGTACACGCGCCGCAGGCGCATCGATTTTGGATACCACCGGCACAATGACAAGACCGAGTTCTTTTGCGACTGAGAGCACCGAGAGTGTTTGCGCTTCGACTCCCTGAGTGGAATCGACAAGCAGGACCACCCCCTCGACGGCAGTGAGTGCACGTGACACTTCGTAGGAGAAGTCGACGTGGCCCGGTGTATCAATAAGATTGATGACGTACTCCTCCCCGTCTTTTTTCCAATTCATGCGCACCGGCTGCATCTTTATAGTGATGCCGCGCTCACGCTCCAAGTCCATTTTATCGAGTACCTGTGCCTGCATATGACGAGGTTCGATAGTGTGGGTGATTTCAAGCATGCGATCAGCAAGCGTCGACTTGCCGTGATCAATGTGCGCGATGATTGAGAAGTTTCGTATGTTTTTCGCCATGGCAGCCTATGGTAGCAAATAAGTCGGCCCCACGCTCCCCTGTCAGTACCCTGCGAGTGCGGCGGTACCTTTTGCCGGCTTCGCAGACCCGACGGGGCCGAGACTGAGCGCTGGCGCAGCAGCGCCAGATAGCGACGGCAAAAGGTACCGCCGTCGAGCCTTACTCTTCTGCCGACGATACCAGGATAACCTCGTCCTTCGGCTGTGCTCTCCAGAGTCGAGCGCGTACCGATGCCACAGTCTCAACGTATTCGCGACTCGCGAGAAAATGGTACGTCATACCTGCTGCCACGATACCGCACACACCACCCCCGAATCCGGTCAGGAAGACTGCGAGCGATGAGGTCGTATCCGCGAACACACCGATGATGGTGAGTCCTATGTACGCTGCGACCGCGCCGGCCACTGCAGCCACGATACTCTCGAAGAATGCACTACGCACTTGCGCAACGAAGCCATTGAATCGTCTCTCAAACAAAATTGCCATCAAGATCGTGCCGAGGAGAGAGGATGCCGTGTATGCAAGCGCGAGTCCGAGTACGGCTGTGCCAGGGAGATTCTCTACTCGGAGTGCATGCTCAATCCAGCCGAGGATTGCAGGAGTGGAGAGTGCGCCGAGCATGAGCGCGGCAAGCGCGAGCGTAAGGAGCGCCATACAGGCAGAGACAACGAACGGAACGAATGTCCTCCCAGCCGCATAGTATCCGCGCACGAGCAGCAGCATGATGCCCTGGCTAACCAATGAGAAAGCCAGAAGTGCGAATGCTGCTGCGGTGAGACGAGTGTCGGTCCAGTCGAATGCACCGGTTCCCAGGACCACGCGCACGATATATGCACGGAGTATCAATATGAGCGCACTCGCGGGCACCGACCAGAAGAACACGTATCTCGCGGCCGTCGCTACATGCACTATAAATTCATTCCTTTCCCCGCGCGAAAGAGCGAGCGCGAGCGTAGGAAATGCTGCCACCGAATAGGATGCGCCGATAATGGCGAGCGGTACTGCCTGTAGATTGAACGCAAACATAAAAACAGATACCGAGCCCACAGTGAGTGTCGAGCCAAGTGCTACGAGTCCCAGAAAGGCTATTTGGTTCATCGAGAGTGCGAGCGCACGCGGGATAGAGACTCGCGCAGTCTCGAAGAGCGCTCGAGGTTCTACAAACCGGGGCAATCGTAGGAAATATCCGTCCGCGACAATGGAGGGCAGTTGGATACTGAGATGCAGCGCCGCGCCAATTACCACTCCTACCGCAAGCCCGCTGAGCCCCAACAGCGGATACAAGAAAACGATGCCTATGATAATGCCTATGTTGTAGAGAAGCGGAGAGAGCGCATAGATTGCATACCGATGCTGCACCTGAGTAATCGCAGCGAGAATGTTTGAGAGACCCAGAAGAATAGGCTGCAGGAGCAGTATCCGCGTGACGGAGACAAGCAAATCAGCGTTCTCACCGACGTACGCAGGAAAGAGCAACGAGAGCATGTACGGAGCGAAAAGTGCCGCAATACCGGAGAGGATGACGGCAAGGACCGAGAAGCCAAGAACGACGGTATCGATATAATCTCTCTGCTCTTCTTTGCTTCGACGAACGAGCTCCGGAATAAGTATATATACAGAGACGAGCGCTCCCGTCGCGACGAAGAGCAGGTCCGGTATGCGAAAGCCGGCGTAGTAGATATCGAGTGTCGTCGACGCACCAAAGGCATGGGCGAGCAGTCTGTCACGCACGAGCGCGAGGAGAGACGAAAGGAGCGCAAACGTGGCGAGCACGTATGCTGCTGCGTGCAATCCGCGGACTTCGCTTGAGAGAAACCGAAATGCGCGCTCTGCTATCGCTATCATAGGACGCCGAGCATGTGCTCTCCGTTCGATTTCATGACACCCATACGCAGCTAGCGCGTATTCTCCCCTCCCTGAGGCGGTAAGCCTGCGCGAATATTTTCGATGATACCGGCAAGCGTTGCGTCGCCAGGATTTGTTCTTGCGGCGCTCTCGAGCATGGCAAGCGCGTCTTCGGCGCGGCCGAGCTTCTCATAACTCAAACCAAGCAGGAAGAGCGCATTCGCGTAGTTGTTCTGAAGCGCCACGGCTTTCTCGAGTGATTGAACTGCCTCCACATATGAGCCCGCGTCGTAGAGTATCGCTCCGAGGTTGTACCAGCTTATTGAATCCTCGGGAGCTATCTGGGCGACGACCGCAGCGTCTTTCACCGATGCTTCGCGGTTGCCTAGCGCTGCGTGCACTTGAGAGCGCAGCAGATATGCGGCCGCAAAATTGCTCTTGAGACTGATGGCCCGATCGAGGAGCATGATTGCCTGCGGCAAGTCATCTTTCGCTATGTAGAGCTGCGCCCTCTGCACGAGCGGTAGCGGACTCAGCGGATTGTCTGCAGACACTTTCTCAAAAGCGGCTTCTGCATTTTCAAATGCGCCTTGCACACCTGCACCCGCGAGATTCTTGTAGAGTCCCGCAAGCGCAAGCCAGTTCTGATAGTCGCCGCTATTGATGGAGACCGCTGCAAGGCCGTGTTGAATCGTCGTCTCGAGCGAGACCTGCAATACTGCAGTCGCCTGGTCAGTCGTATCCCCCGCTGCGACCAGCTCGCCAAGGCGAATAAGGCCGAGCTCGACGGCCGCTCGGTGTGCACGGTCGTTGTTGGGATACACGAGGAGCGCCGTCTGAAGCAACGAAAGCGCTTGCACCGCGTCACTATTCTTGCGATAGGCCGCGCCGCTACGATTGACGAGTATCTCGGAGACAGTCGCTCGAAGCGCTCCAAGCGATGCAACGATTATGGCGAGAATGGTGAGTGCGAAAAGTGCCGTGCGAACACGACCCTTCCATGACTCGGAAGAGAATCCGAGGCTCCAAGAGCGCACGCCATCTGCCGACGCAAGCACGCCCAGCAAAAGGAATGTGAGCGCCGAAAGCACGACGGTCGGTACGTACACAATGTGAAATGCGCCAAGGTAGAGCGCCCCGAAGAGAAGTGCTGCATGTTCATATGAGTC
>VMEY01000088.1:0-990 GCA_007375785.1 Parcubacteria group bacterium Athens0416_74
AGTGACACATCACAAGATTCTTCCATGCAGGTGTGTTGTACACGGCGGTATTAAAATAGGTATCGTTGAGCTTCACAGTACCCTGCGTGATATGTTGGCCACTCACCCAGATAGTGGCGATGCCAAGCCAGCCGTTGCGGCCATACTTGGAATTACACACTTCTGCCCTTCCGGCAGCGGCTCTGCAGTTTTTACCACCCTTACCCGAAACAATTGCAGTGTCCAGCATATCCGACTGGCTCCAATCGGCTGACGCAGTCGACAAAAAGCCGTCCCAGGCCGCATTTACGTTGTCTCCCAGCTGCAGAGTGAGCGGATTGGCCGTGCGTGCCCAGTGATATCCACCCCACGAATGACTTGCTTGCGCCACACCGGAGAGTCCGAAGAGACCAATACAAAACGAGACGAATGCAAGGCTTATTGAGGAGCGCGTATACATATCCACAATCGTAGCTCTTTTTCAGTCTGGCGCAATCCCCGCGTACCAAAACCTAAAGGTGTCACCTCTAGGTTTGGCGATATAATCCTTTTATGTACAGGCGCACCTCGTTCGCACCTGGTGAATGGTATCACTGTTATACGCGCGGCGTAGACAAGAGAAGAGTGTATCAGTCGAGGATGGATTATATGCGGTACGTCCAGCTTATGTATCTTGCGAATGATACTCAGCCGATAGAAAGGAGTTCTTTCAGTCTGAGCATCTCGCACGATGACATGCTTCGTAAACAGCGCACGAGTAACCTGGTCACAATCGGTGCATACAGCTTGATGCCGAACCATTTTCACTTTTTACTTCGGGAAGAGGTGGAGGGCGGAATCACGCGATTTATGAGAAAGATCGGTACGGGATACACCATGTATTTCAATATCAAGAACAAAAGGGTTGGGAATCTTTTTCTTAAGCCATTTCGCTCTAAACATGTTTCAGATGACCGTTACGCACAGAGAGTGGTGCATTATATCCATCTCAATGCTGCCGAACTTTTCGAG
>VMEY01000088.1:1034-3164 GCA_007375785.1 Parcubacteria group bacterium Athens0416_74
TACTCAAGTCTTCCTGACTATTACGGCCACGAACGAGCCGAGAATAACCTGCTCGGAGCAGAGGCACTGAAGCTGTTCGGCAGCAAATTACCCTCGCTGAAGAGTCTCGTAAGTGACTACCTTGAGTATTACCTTGATGCCTCTAAATCAGGCATCAATACCTAGAGGTGTCACCTCTAGGTTGGTGGTCGCATAAATTGACTTTTTACCTGTCGCTGCTTGAGCCGTCACTCCTCTCCGATGACTCTGTGCCATCTTTCTGTTGCGACGTGGAGGTGGTCGCAGAAGATGCCTTTTCCCTATCGGAAGGCTTTGGCGACTCATCCTCATGTATCTCCGATGACTGTTTCTCTAAGCCGGTCGTGGAGGTCGCCGAGGTTCTCTCGTCTTTGTCCGATTTATTATCGTCGTCAGTTCTATCATCAATATCTTCATTACTGCCGTCGTCGAGGTCATCCGTATCGTCGTCCTCAACACCGTCCTCTGACTCATGTGCGCCGCCGACTACTGCTTCGGCGGAGCGGGCGAGCCCGTATGCTTCACCGTATTTCCCCTCTGCAAACGCTTTCTTTGCTTCTGCCAAGTGTTCTCTGGCCTTTGCAATTAGTTTGCCCCAACGGTCAAATATATCGAGACCATCAGAGTCACCTGAGTCGTCGATTTTCGCCTTTTCTCCAAATGTCGTTCCTTGAGTCTGCTTTGGCACAGTAGTGTTTTGGTCAGCATCGTCGCCCGTCGAAGGCCGCGATACCCCTCTTGTTGTTGAGACTTGCATCAGAACGTCGTTGGCTTCTTTAATCGCAGTGGAGGCGCTCTCTATCTGGTCGGAGGCCTTTTGTTTCAGGAAACTCACCGAACCCGTAGGCGTTCCCGCCCCTGCACCCGACGATACGGTAGCGGTGAAAATCTCCCGCGTGTTTTCCAGTGCGTCTTGCACCTCTTCGATGAGTAAATCAAAGTCGGGATCACCTATGCCCCCTTGTCGGGCAGCATCTTCGGCGTAGGGGTCGGTACTCCACCTTTCTGAGATGTGCTCCAAGAGCTCAATATGCTTCGCCGTCTTTTCATCTACCCGCTTCATGAGTTCTGCCACATTTGGATTTTCTGAAATATCCGAGAGCTTGGTGAGCTGCGCACTCAAACGCGCTTGCGCATCTGTGAAATTCTGGAGAGCTCTATGGAGATCTCCAGCATCGCTCGCTGATAGTTTCTCCACCTCGAGTGCTTCAGCGGCTTTTTCGTTGGTAACTTTGAGCTCAAGTTCAGCTTTGGCGACTGCATCGAATGTGAAGAGGCGGCTAAATCCCCGTTTCCATTCTTTTAAGAAATAGAAAGGGCTCGTCGGTAGCGTGCCGACATTTTCAACCCCCAGGTCAGAGGATGCTATCAACAGTTCAAAGCCGAGCGGATAATCTATACCCGGGATAGGTCCCCCTTGCGCGGCAAACGCACTACTCGGAAAACCGAATCCAAAAGCCATAATACTGAGAACGGCGCCAAGAATAAGTTGTTTTTTCATATGAATGACAGTATGCACGAGAAATATGTGGACTCAGTGGAAACAGAGGGAATGCGGTGCATATCAAGGTGACACCGTGCTATGCGCTGAGACGCTTCAGCGCCACTGTGTACGCGGCATCGCGCAGCGTTATGCCATGCAATTGTGAATCTTCATAGACTGCGCGCGCGGCTGCGCGCATCTTCCCTTCCAACTTGTCGAACACATCGTCTTTTGCCCACTTTTCATCGTGCATATTTTGATACCATTCAAAATACGACACCGCGACACCGCCCGCATTGGCAAGAATATCGGGAATCACTTTCACGCCGCGCGATGCGAGAATCTCATCTGCCTCAGCTGTCGTCGGGCCGTTGGCCATCTCGAGAACATACTTTGCTTGTATACCGCGTGCGTTATCTATCGTGAGTGCGTTCTCAAGTGCGGCCGGTACCACGATGTCGACAGGGAGACTCAGCACCTCTTCCGGTGATACGTGCCGACCGTCCATCTGTTTTTGATTTTCAATATCGCACACGGAGCCCACGCAGTAGCATCCGGCGAGCACTCCGCTCGACTCTTTGCATCCTTCCACTGCTTCTATATCGGGAATACCATCGGGGATGTAGATG
>VMEY01000026.1 GCA_007375785.1 Parcubacteria group bacterium Athens0416_74
GTTGAGGTCGTGAATCACGGTGGGTTTCAAATCTTTCAAGTATGCCGTCATACCGCTGCCTGCCATTTGAAAGACGCCGAGTGTTTCGCCGCGCGTCAGCATCTCGTAGACTTTGCCGTCGTCGAGGGGGATTTTGTTGAGGTCGACATCGACTCCATGACGTACCTTCACGCGTGCTACCGAATCGGCGAGCACCGAGAGGTTGGTCAGTCCGAGAAAGTCGAATTTGAGCAGGCCGACCCCGCCGTACTCATCGGCAATCGAATACATGTCGTACTGCGTAATCGTCTTGCCGCCTTTCGGGTCGAGCTGGATGGGCGCATACTCGGTCACCGACTTTGGCGCTATCACTACACCTGCGGCGTGTACGCCGACATGTCGCGCATTGCCCTCTATCTTTTGTGCGAGGTCGAGAATCTCTTTCGCATCCGGGTCGCGCTTGTACAGTTCGAGGAGCTCCGGCGCTTCTTCGAGCGCTCCCTGGATAGTGACAGGGAATCCTTGCTTGCCGAAAGGGATGAGCTTGGCCACCGTGTCACCGAGCGCGTAGCTGTGTCCCAGCGCGCGAGCGACATCTCGCACTGCTGCGCGAGCCATCATCGTGCCAAACGTACCTATCTGTATGACATGGTCGGTCCCGTACTGTTTGCGCGCATACTCAATGAGCTCGTCACGCCTGTTGTCGGCGATGTCCATGTCGATATCGGGAGCCGAGGGGCGTTCCGGATTGAGAAAGCGCTCAAACGGCATGTTGAACTTAATCGGGTCGACGGTCGTGATGCCGCAGAGGTACGAGACGAGTGAGCCCGCTGCGGAGCCTCTTGTGTTGGTGAAGATACCAACCTCCGCTGCGTGGCGAAGCAAATCCGCTACGATAAGAAAATATGATGCGTACCCTTTATTTGCGATAATCTCGAGTTCGTAGTTGATGCGTTCTCTGAGTGCCGGGGTATCCTCGAGGCCTCGCTCCACGATGCCGGCCTCCGCAAGTTTCCGCAGCTCCTCGTTGTCGGTAGTACCGGGGGGAATGGGGTAGGAGGGGAAGATGGCTTTCCCGAGGGTGAGTTCGAGGTTGCATGCTTCTGCAATCTTTACGGTATTTTCAAGCGCTTCGGGGAATTGCTTGAAAAGCTCTGCAGCTTTTTCGCGATTGAAGAATGAGAAGTCGGGAAGATTGTCGATGATATCGCGGTTGAGCGTGCTCGCGGTGCGTATCTTATTGACGAGTTCGCGCGCGACCGCATCGTCTTGCTTGAGATAATACGAGTCGGCCGCAGCGACGAGGGGAATCCCCGCATCTTTCGCAAGCTCGACTACCCTCTTCATGCGCTCTTCAAATCCGTCGACATCCGGATGATGCGTAATCTCGACGTAGCATCCGTCAGCCGACGGACCGCCATAGAGTTTCTTAAACCATTGGAGCGACTCGCGGGCCTTATCCTCCTGGCCATCTTTCACTGCCCGCGCGTGCTCTCCGGAAAAAGAAGGAAGTATCGCGATGAGTCCCGCGCTGTGCTTCTCGAGCAGTTCGCGATCTACACGCGGACGATAGTAAAAACCCTCTAGATATGATGTCGACACAAGCTGAATCAAGTTTCGGTAGCCCTCGTCATCTTTCGCCAAGAGGACCAGTCGCGTCGTCTGGTCGTCGATGCGATGCTCTTTGTCGTGCCGCGTACGGGGTGCTACAAAAAAGTCGACTCCGAGAATCGGTTTGATGCCGTGTGTCTTGCACTCTTTATAGAAATCGATGGCGCCGTACATGTTGCCGTTGTCGGTAAGAGCGAGCGCGGTCTGACCATCGTTTTTTGCAGCTGCCACCAGGTCTTCGGCCTTTGGCAGTGCTTCGAGAAGCGAGTAATGGCTATGCGTGTGTAAGTGTACGAAATCGGGCTTCATACAGAAAGAGAATGGGTGCCTGCCCCGTAGTCAACGCGAAGCGTTGTACTACCGGGGTGGAGATGCACGAAGTCGCGAGCCATGCAGTCAGTATACCCCGTGAGATATTTACTCCGAGATTGCCGTATTTCTCGTATGTTGTGCGAACTATCGGAAGAGCGTAGCACCGGCGGCGGTATCTCATGGGGTATACACGCACCGTTTTTCCGCATTATGCGAGCCCTTTTCTTATAGAATACTTCGTGGCATAGTACCGCGCAGTCGTAACCGAGGGTTGATTCCATGAAAAAGCGAGGGAAAAAGACCAAGCCAGCGAAATGTAGCCGACAACCCGCCGCGCAAAGCATCGGCGGCCAGAAGCCAGCGTTCCGGCCGCCGGGAAGACGTGCGGTCACCGGGAGTCCGCTCGCACTCGTTCGGCTCAATCACGAGCTCTCCCGAGGGGAGCAAAAGAAGTTCTAGGCCCTACGGGGTCTTCTAAGGGGCCGCCGAACGCGGCCTTTTTGATTGCTGTATATATAATAGACACGTAATGAAGTACCTCATCGGTATCGACGAAGCTGGTCGCGGGCCGCTTGCAGGGCCAGTGTCCGTCGGTGCAGTGATGGTGCGACGCGGAGGAGAGAAAACATTTTTAAGACTCATGCGCGACTCAAAGCAGCTTTCCGAAGCAGCGCGGGAAGAGCTTTTTACGGACCTGATGAGTCTTAGGAAACAAGGGGTGCTCAATTTTTCCCACTCATTTTCGTCCGCGTCTGTTATCGACCGTCGTGGCATCGTGCCCGCTATTCGAAGTGCGCTCTCACGCTGTCTTCTGAAGCTTGGGGCAGACCCGCGAGAATGTGAGGTCTTGCTCGACGGGAGTCTCTACGCGCCGGAAGAGTTTGTCGCTCAGAAGACTATTATTCGCGGCGATGCGAGCGAGCCCATCATCTCTGCCGCGTCCATCGTGGCAAAGGTGATGAGAGACAGATACATGGAGCGTATCGCCGCGGCCTATCCTTCCTACGGTTTTGAAGTCCATAAAGGCTATGGCACGGCAAAGCATAGGGCAGCTATACGTTCCTACGGTCTCTCAGGGCTCCATAGAGCCTCATTCTGCAAAAGTTTGCACCCAGCGGGAAATACGGTCTACCCCGTGAGATAACCGGTACTGAACCGAGTGCATACTCCCAATAAGCGCTAAGAACTCTCTCCATCGTGCAGGGTATTTGCGGTTTTTATCTCATGGGGTATAGTATCGCGACTATGGTAGTACGAATGCGGGTCAACCGCTCGAAAACCGGTAAGCGCCGTTCACATCACGGGCTTTCTACTGCACGCATCACCAAAGACGCAGCCGGCGTCCATCTCCGTCACCGCGTCGACCCTGAGACAGGCATGTATCGCGGAAAAGTCGTCATCGACGTCGTGGCTCGCACGAAGAGGGAGCAGCGTCGCGTGAAGCGCAAGGAGAAAGAGCTCCGCGCAAGCGGCCAAGAGACTGCCGACACAAAGAAGAAGGAGACCGTGAAGTCGGAATAAGTCCCCTTTGAGTTTTCCACGCTTTTCATCCGCACATCAGAAGTTTCCTGGTACACTAGGGAAACAGTTCCTTTGTTTCTATGGCAAATAGACATCTTGCGCGTTCAGTAGTTCTCCAAGTGCTCTTCGAGCGCGACGCATCAAACAATATGACACTCGACGCATGCCTCGGGAGGCTTGTTGATTATGCGAAAGAGTTTGGTGCGCGTGAGAGCGATGCGTCGTTTATGAAAAATCTCTTGCAGACCACGCTCGCAAAGCAAAAGGAAATCGACGAAGTGATCGTGAGAGCTGCGCCTGAGTGGCCGCTCGAGAAGATTGCTGCCATCGACCGCAACATCCTGCGCCTCGGGCTCACGGAGCTTCTCTATGCCGACCGCGCGCAAGTCCCGGCAAAAGTCGCTATCAACGAGGCCATCGAACTCGCGAAAGCGTTTGGTAGTGCGTCTTCAGGACGGTTCGTCAACGGCGTTCTCGGTGCTGTCTACATCGAGCTTGGCGAGCCGGGCAAAAATGACGGCAGCGCAAGAAAGCAGGCTCCGCAAAAGGGCGGAAAAATGCCAGTGGAAGAACTCGTCGGGGCTGTCGTCTATGCGCGCGAGGGGGCAGAAGTGTACCTCGCGCTCGTGCACGATATCTTTGGCCACTGGACGCTTTCTAAAGGAAAGCTGCAGAAAGATGAGCAGCTGCACGACGGGGTAAAGCGCAAAGTGAAAGAAGAGATTGGGCTCGATGTCGAGGTGGAGGATACGCTTGGTGAAAATGAATACATCGCCAACGACAGCAACGCGTCGGGCGGCAAGAAAAAGCGCCACGCGACGTACTTTCTTGCTCGCGCCACGTTTCAGGACCTCATCCTTAAGAAAGAAGGGGGACTCGACGACGGGCAATGGTTCCCGCTTGCCTCGGTGGGCGATCTCAATTTTTATGACGATATTCTCCCCGTGGTCACGCGCGCAATAAATATCCTCGCGCAGAAGAACCGCACGTAGCCATGGACTTTGCGCCGTTTGAACAAAAAATCGGCTACTCCTTCAAGGATAAGCGATTCATAGAGCAAGCTTTTACGCATCGTTCGTATCTCAACGAAAATAGGGGTACGTCCGCCGGCCGGCGGAGCGAGCACAACGAGCGTCTTGAGTTCCTTGGCGACGCCGTCCTCGAACTCGTCGTGACGGAATTTCTGTATTCCAAATACCCCGATAAGCCGGAGGGTGAACTCACTGCTTACCGCGCGGCACTCGTGAACACGGTGAGCATCGCCGACGCCGCCACTGTGCTCGGCATGAACGAATTCTTGCTGCTCTCTCGAGGGGAGTCTCGCGACACAGGTCGTGCGCGTCAGATTATTCTTGCCAACGCATTTGAAGCGCTTATCGGTGCACTGTATCTCGACAGCGGCTACGAGGCAGCGAAAGATTTTATAGCGGCGCAGCTCTTCCATAAGACAGACGAAGTCGTCTCGAAACGCCTTTGGCAAGACGCCAAGAGCAAGCTGCAGGAGATTGCGCAAGAAAAGATGAAGCTGACGCCTATCTACCAACTACTCGACCAATCGGGGCCCGACCACGACCGCGTCTTTGTGGTAGGCGCCTACCTCGGTCAGGAGAAGGCAGCGACAGGAGAAGGGAGGAGCAAACAAGAAGCGGAGCAAGATGCCGCGCAAAAAGCTCTAGCGGCAAAAGGTTGGTAACAACTCCAGTAAACTCACCAATTGGTGAGTTTACTGGAGTTTGAAGGCTGCCAAGGAAGAGGAAGATGACTAGGCGCAGGTCGTGCGTCTTTTTGACATTCCCTACATCTGTGGTACTTTGTGGGTCGCGTTAGAAACCATGCATTGAGGAGACGCTCGTGACCCCAGCGTATTCGGAGAATATTCGCCCGGCTATTCAAAAACTTCTGGAAAGTCTGGAAGGTCTGGTAGCGGGTTACGCCGCGAGTGAGAAGGCGCTCACAATTCAGGAGCGGATCGCGCTCTTGTATCAGGCACGCCAGAATCGTGAAGTGCTCATGGCACTTGAGCTCATGATGCTCGCAGCGCTTCAGTTGCGAGAAATTGAAGCCGCCCACGAGCTGCAGAAAAACGCAGGTATCGATATGACGCTCGCGAAAAAGTACATCGCTCAGCTCGATGGTCAGCGGCTGCATTTGCAGGCCTGCATGCAAAATCTGCCGACTGCCGAGTCGATGGAAGGGCTCGTGAAGCGAGTGCTTCCCAGCATCAGCTTCGATACTCAAAGTAAGGAATAGACGCAGGCAACCAAGCCCCGCAAGCTCACTAGAGCTCGTGGGGCTGCTTTTTTGCTACAATGAGTGCCAATGTTTCTGAGTCTCAAATCCATAGAGCTTTCGGGCTTTAAGTCATTCGGTAAAAAGACCGAACTTGTTTTCACTTCACCTATCGCAAGCATCGTCGGGCCCAACGGGTCGGGCAAGTCCAACGTCGCCGAAGCCTTTCGCTTCGTACTCGGCGAGCAGTCCATGAAAAGCATGCGCTCCAAAAAGGGCGAAGACCTCATATGGGGTGGGTCGCCGGGGCTTCCGCGGGCGAATCGTGCGGGTGTCAAAGTCACCTTCGACAACAGTAAGCGATTGCTCGACCTCGATTTCAATGAGGTGGTGGTAGAGCGCGTCGTGTATCGCGACGGACAAAACGAGTACCTGCTCAACGGCTCTGTCGTGCGCCTCAAAGACGTCATTCGGCTGCTTGCGGGGGCAAACATCGGCGGCTCCGGCTACCAGATAATCTCGCAGGGCGAGGCCGACCGCATTCTCAATGCCTCCCCGAGAGAGCGTCGCGAGATGGTGGAAGACGCACTCGGTCTCAAGCTCTACCAGCACAAGAAGGCGGAGAGTGAGCGTAAGCTCGAGGAGACGGCAGTCAATATCGATAAAACAAAATCGCTGCGCCGCGAGATAGCGCCGCATCTCAATTTCTTGCGCTCCCAAGTGGAGAAGATAGAGAAAGCGCGTGAGATGAAAGAAGACCTCTCGCACAAGCTCGGTGAATACTTGGCACGGGAGAACGCATGGATTACGCAGGAAGACGCGCGGCTCAAAGAAGAAGCGCATGCACACGAGAGCGAAGTCAAAAAGCTCACCGAAAAATTGCGTGAGGCACGCTCTCTTACCGGCAAGGGCGAGACCGGCTCGTCGTCCCGTGCGCACGAACTGCACGAGAGATTGCAGGAGCGCGAAGCAAAGCTCGTCGAATCACGTCGGCAATCCGGTGAGATTGCGCGTGAGCTTGGCCGCGCTGAGGGTGCACTTGAGGCCAACACGGTGACGGTGGAGCAGATTGTCGCGGTGCCGCATGTTCGCCAGTTTGCACGCGATATCGACGCGCAGATAGCCGAGGCAGCGGAGAGCGGAGATATTGCGCTCGTGCGCTCCACGCTCCTCTCAATCCGTGATCGCATTAAGTCGTTTATCGAAGGTCTCACCGGTTCTGCGCCGGTCACGAATCAGGAGGCTAAAAAGCACGTTGAGGAGCTCAGTGCCGCGCTCGAGAAAAAGCAGAAAGATGAGGCGGCCATAGTGCAGGATATCGAAGGTATGCGCTCCGAAATCGCACGCATCCGCGAAGCGTCCTTTGCTGCGGAGCGTGATGTTATCGAGCTCGAAGGGCATATCCGAGATGCGCAAAATCTTCTCAACGGTGTCCATGCTGCTCGTGCGACGGTGACGTCGCTCAGACAGCGATTCGAAGAGGAGGTGCGCGAAGGTATCGCACTCATCGGGGCTGCGATACACAGCTGGGAGAATGCCGAGATACCGCACGGCGCACTCTCGGAGGATAGAAGGGAGCAAGAAAAGCGTCGTCGGGACATCGAGAGGCTCAAAATAAAGATTGAGGAGTCGGGGATAGGCAATGGCGATGCGGTCGTAAAAGAATTCAACCAGACCAAGGAGCGCGATGAATTCCTCACGCGTGAGCTCGCTGATCTCGAAGCGTCGGCGCAAAAACTCAAGGAAATAATCGCGGAGCTCGAGCGCACGATAGACGAGCGCTTCAAAGAAGGCCTCAAGCTCATCAACGTGGCGCTCAAGAATTTCTTTGAGAAGCTTTTCGGCGGCGGCAATGCCAAGCTCTTTATCGAAGAGCCCCGCCGAGGCAAAAAGGAAGAATTTGACGAAGACGATGAGGAAGAGGTTCCCGAAGAAGATGAGGTGTACGCCGGTCTTGCTATCGATGTGTCGCTTCCACGCAAGAAAATCCGCGGTCTCGAGGTGCTCTCTGGCGGAGAGCGTGCGCTGACCTCTATCGCGATGATATTCGCCATGACGCAGGTAAATCCGCCGCCGTTTCTCATTCTCGACGAGACAGATGCTGCACTCGATGAAGCAAACTCAAAGCGGTATGCGGATATGATTCGCGAG
>VMEY01000027.1 GCA_007375785.1 Parcubacteria group bacterium Athens0416_74
GCCTCCGGCTTTCGAATCCCTGCTCCCCAACACAAAAACACCCGCGGTGGGGTGCTTTTGCATTGGGGTGCGCGCTGAGGGATTCGAACCCCCGACCCTCTCGGTGTAAACGAGATGCTCTAACCAACTGAGCTAAGCGCGCGCATTGCCCTCGGTAGGAATCGAACCTACATCTGGAGCTTAGAAGACTCTTGCACTATCCATTGTGCTACGAGGGCGTTTTTCCTCTGCCCCATGAACCCAATTGCACATAAGTTCTGCGCCTATGGCAATTAGCACATCTTATCTCACATTTTCCTATTTCGCGTAAGATGCTAGCCCACGAGTAATGTCCAGAAAGCATACGATACACACTCTTAAATTTGTTGCCCCTATCCTTATGGTCAAATTCGAGCACGATTGGGTCAGTCTCTCCGCAGTCAATACAAGCCTTGTCGCTTAGATAAGTAAGCAATTCGGCTCGCACGCATACTCTATGACGTTTCTGCGCTGCATACAACTTCGTCCTATCTGCGTAGGGCATGAGGGGATTACAGCACCCAGTTCTAACCCATGCGTTCTTTTAATATAGTGGAATCTGTTTACGTACGCTATGCGGAGGCGCGTAAATGAAGAAGTTGCCGTTTGTGGGGCGTGGTGTTATAGTGCCGCGACGTATGGCATTCACAATATCGCCGGTAGACGTGGAATCGCGCAAAAACCTCGACCTTAGGCCGGGCGATACAGTGCGTGTACACCAGAAAATAGAGGAAAAAGGCAAGACGAGAATCCAAATTTTCGAGGGTCTTGTGCTCGCCCGCAAGCATGGCACTGAGGCTGGAGGCACCTTTACGGTCCGCCGTGTCTCAAGCGGTGTAGGCATCGAGAAGATTTTTCCGCTCTATACGCCGATGATAGACAAAATAGAGGTGGTGAAGCGTGCAATCGTCCGCCGCGCAAAGCTCTACTACATTCGCGAGAAGGTCGCGCGCGAGGCGCGTCGCGTGCCCCTCGTCTTCGAGAATTCCGGAGACCAGCTCGCCTTCCGCCGAAGAGGCCGCTATCCAGGAGGCTGTCGCGGAGAAAGCAGAATAAAACTCAAATACCCCAAAAGTAAAAGACCGGTGAACCCGGTCTTTTACTTTTGTTATGAGCGCGCTGGGGAGACTCGGTCACGCATATTTCTTATGGAGACTCGGCCGAGAGCTCGTTTGGTCGCCGTCGCGCCCAAACTTCTCTCGACCCTGTTCGCGCCGTCCCATCTGCTGATGGGTCCCGCGTCGCTCACTTTCTCGTCTCCCCCCGCTGAAAACAGCACGACGCCGGAGACATGCTCCGGCGTCGGCTGTTTTAGTGCGCGGGGGGAGACTCGAACTCCCATGCCCTTAACGGGCGCTACCACCTCAAGGTAGTACGTCTACCAATTTCGCCACCCGCGCGTGGGGCGCATGATAACAAAAGAGGTGCCAAATGGCGAGGATGCCTTGACCTCGGCGCGCATTGCCTGTATACCCGAGAGAGTCCAATGGCGAGGAGAAAGTAACCATGATTGGAATCATCGTCGCACTCGGAGTAGCTGCGCTCACCGGCACCCGAGAGAGGGAGGCCTTCAAAAAGCACCGGCGGTGTACCCTGGTACGCGCCTCGACAATCGTGTTCGGGTTCTCGGTGTTTGGCGGGTTCGTCGACATCGCATGTGGCACGTGGCCTGCGCTTGGCGTATCCGTGGCCACGGATATGCAGTCGTTCTCGATGTACCTCCTTGGGTATATCGTCCCGGCAATGTACGCGATGCTCGCCGCATACTACGGCCGCGTCGTCCCCATTACTCTTCGCGCTGTGCGGTGAGGTTCGCCGGGGTTCTGCTGAGGCAGGACCCCGGCGTTTGCTATCATTGCGTTTATGGCACTCTTCACTGGAAAAGGCGACGGTGGTTCCACAAAACTCTTTGATTCAGGGCCCGGCAAACGGGTTTCAAAAGCAGCGCCTGTCTTTGAGTGTCTTGGTATGCTCGATGAGCTCAATACACTCGTCGGTTGGTGCAAAGCGGGGAGCCCCGATGACTTTATTGTGCAGGAGCAGAAATTGCGCATGGTGCTCCATGATGTGCAAAATCACCTTTTTACAATACAGGCGGAAGTTGCCGGTGCAGAAAAATCGATTCCACTTTCCAGTGTCGAAGCGCTCGGTGTTTTCATCAATAGGATAGAAGCAGAGATGCCCCCCATCACCACTTTTCTTGTGCCGGGCGCGACAGAGCTCTCTTCCAGACTCGACATCGCACGTGCGGTCGCGCGGCGCGCTGAGCGGAGACTCGTCACGCTTCACGAAAGCGGGGAGCGACAGGTGAGTGAATCAAGTCGCTCGTATGCCAATAGGCTCTCCTCGCTCCTCTATGCGCTTACGCGCCTGGTAAATCACAAGTCGGGAGTTCAGGAAAATCCTCCCGCATACCTCACATGATTCGAAAATATTTACCGAAGAACACAGAAGAGCTCATTCATTGGTATGAGCGGTATGTATCTCCGTTTGCGCTGCTCGGCGGCTTTTTGCTCGACAACTTCGTTTTTCTCGACCGCATCGATTCTTTACAGAGTTATATCCTCCTCACTTCCTACATGGCCCTCGCTGCGGGCGGTATCGTACTCATCCATCTCATAGAGACGGGACGACTTCGGGAGAGAATGGTGCTTTCCGTTGCGCCATTTGTACCGGTAGTTATCCAATTTGCATTTGGAGGTCTTTTCAGCGGCTTTTTGGCAGTGTATTCGCGAAGCGCATCGGTCGCGGTGAGTTGGATATTCGTGGTTGCAATTGCGGCGCTCTTGATTGGTAACGAGCGCTTCCGACAGCACTATATGAAGCTGCCGTTTCAGATAAGTGTGTACTTTATCGTACTGTTCTCGTTTTTTATTTTCTTCTTGCCCATACTATTTCACCGAATTGGCTCCCTGATGTTCTTGCTGAGCGGTATTGCCACGCTCTTTGTCACCGTGCTTTTGCTCTACGCCATTCGCGTACTTGTACCTGAGGTGTGGAAGGAGGAGCGCACTCGTGTCGCTCGAGCGGTTACGGTGATATTTCTCATGTTCAACTTGCTGTACTTTACGAATGCAATACCGCCGCTTCCGCTCGCACTGAAAAATGCGGGTGTATACCATAGCGTGACGCGCGTCGGGGACGAGTACGTGCTGCAAGCGGAGCCCGTGCCATGGTACAAGCGCTACCTGCTCTACAATACGCTCTTTCACCGTGAGGCGGGCAAGCCCGTCCACGTCTTCTCTGCGATATACGCGCCTTCCGGTCTCAATACTCCCGTGCTACACCAATGGCAACACAAGAACGAAGAGGGGGAATGGATTACGGAGAGCGTGGTCCCTTTCACTATATCGGGAGGGCGTGAGGGAGGATATCGCGGATACTCTACAAAGAATGCTCTTGCCGAGGGAAAGTGGCGTGTGAATGTACTTACGAAGAATGGGCAAATCATTGGGAGGGTAGCGTTCACTGTAATCGCTGCGTCTTCAACCCCGCCCGTCGTGGAAATACGACGGTAGCCCAATCCACCGCGGTGTCTTGACGCCTTTTTCATGAGGCTCACAATTGCGGTATCAGGGTCGAGATACATGAAATCTTACTCATAAACGTGTTCAATAAAAATCTATGGCTAAAAAATTAGCTCTTGCAGTAGGCGTCGTTCTCACCGCTGTCGGCGTTCTCGGGTTTGTGCCGGGAGTAACAAGCGCCGACGGTCTTCTATTGGGAATCTTTGAAGTAGACACAATGCACAACATCGTTCACATCCTCACGGGTGTTCTCGCACTTGTCGCAGCGATGGGCTCCGGCGCATATGTCGGGTTGTACTTCAAGGTGTTTGGTGTGGTGTATGCACTCGTCGCGGCCCTCGGGCTTGCGATGGGGAGTCCTATACTCGGGCTCATCAGTGCCAACATGGCTGATCACGTGCTCCATATCGCACTTGCGGCGGTCTTCCTCTATGCCGGTTTCGGCATGAAGTCGGAATCCGCTCCCGCGATGGGTGGCATGTCCTCGAATCCGGTAATGTAATTGCGAGGTTTCGCTAAGAAGCGCCGGCCCCCCTGGCCGGCGCTTCTTTCGTGCTAAATATCGGTTTTCTTGCTATAAATCGTCGTGTAGATGGCGACTGTGGTGTAACGGTTAACACTGGAGCTTGTGGAGCTCTCGATCAGGGTTCGATTCCCTGCAGCCGCCCAAATCGGCCAGCCCAAACGCGAAGCGTTTGGGCTGTTGCCGTTTGGAGCTGGCTGCAGGGAATCGAACGGCGGAGCGTTGTGAGGCCAGTAGGCCGAACCGCGAGCCGGTGCCCAGCCCGAGTCGCGCGACGGCGCGGCGAGAGGCGAGGGAGATTCCCTCTGCGATTCTTTCCCAAAAGTGTTTTCTCACAGGTATAATGCCCGCATTCATATGGAAACTTGCGTTTTCTGCTCTGATGCGGAGATAGACGCGCGAGAGATAGCTCGCACCGGACTCGTGCGCGCATTCCCGACGAATATACCGATTGTCCCCGGGCACACGCTCGTATGTCCGCTACGTCACGTCAGCACGTTTTCAGAGCTTAGTATCGACGAGCGGGAAGCGATATTCGCACTCGCGGAATCAATCAAGATTGCCCTTACCAAGCTCTATGGGGTGACGGGTTTCCACGAAGCGTGGAACGAGGGCGCCGTGGCCGGCCAATCGGTGCCGCATTTTCACCTCCACATCGTGCCGCGCAAGGACGGCGATGAAGGAATTACGGAGTATGAACCGAGGAAGTTTTTATATAGACCCGGAAGTCGGCAGGAGACGGTGGGGGAAGAGCTGCGCGCCGTCGCGCAGGAGATTACGAACACAATGCAATTATGAAAAAAGGTGAAGATTTTATCGGCATAACCGTTTCATTCCTTTGCCATGACGGTAAGGGCAATGTGCTCCTTTCAAAGCGTGGCAAAAATGCGCGCGATGAACACGGGTGCTGGGATTGCGGGGGAGGAGGTGTCGAATTTGGCGATACCGTCGAGGCTACGCTCGGCAAGGAGATTCAGGAAGAGTACTGCACAAGTGTGCTCAGTGCCGAGTTTCTTGGGTTCCGTGACGTATTCCGAGAGAAAGACGGGCGCAAGACACACTGGGTGTCGCTCGATTATCTCGTGCTCGTCGACGCGGAGAAATGGGGTAATGGTGAGCCGCACAAACTCGAAGAGGTACGGTGGTTTCCATTTACCGCATTGCCCGGCCCCATGCACTCCCAATGGCCGATGTTTCTCGAGCAGTATGCGTCGAAGCTGATACAATTGGAAAATGGAACAGGAGCTTAGTGAGCGTCTGCGGGTGCTTGAGGCGAAGATTGATGCGACGTTTGTGAGCGCGGAGAAGACCCGCAAGTATTTCCTCACGATCATTATCGTGAGCGTGGTTGCCTTTGTGCTCCCGCTCATAGGCCTCGCGTTTGCGGTGCCGGCGATGCTTTCTTCATACAGCGAGCTGCTTACGCTGTAAGGAATTGAGGGCCATTACGTCGTAGTGGTATACTAAAGTTCTTAACCGGATTTTCACCTATTCTCGTATGCCAGAAAGAAATACGTTTGCCGAGACTATTCAGTCAAATTATTGGTATCGGGTAGCAGGACTTGCCGTGCTCGCGCTTCTCGCTCTGTACCTTTTTGTATTGGTCATTAGCGAATTCAAAGCGATGCGATACATAGGGAGCGGTGTGAGCGCGTCCAATACCATCACTGTATCCGGCGAGGGCGAGGTGACCGCAGTACCCGACACAGCTACATTCAGTGTCACTATTCAGGAGCGCGCTTCGACGGTGAAAGCGGCGCAAGAGCTCGCTACGAAAAAGACCAACGACATCGTCGCGTATCTGAAAGACCAGGATATCGACGAGAAGGATGTTCAGACGAGCGACTACAGCGTGTATCCAGAGTACGACTACGAGACAAAGGCATGTGCACCGGGCGAGTACTGCGTACCCGGAAAGCAGGTGCTTCGCGGGTACCAAGTGTCACAGACGCTCACCGTAAAGGTGCGCGACACAGAGCAGGCAGGAGACCTTCTCACGGGTGTCGGTGAACGCGGCGCTACGCAAGTCAGCGGTCTATCGTTTACCATTGACGACGAAGAGGCGCTTAAGGCGTCTGCTCGTGATGAAGCTATCGCACAGGCAAAAGACAAAGCAGACGAGCTCGCACGCGCGCTCGGTGTCAACGTAGTACGGGTTGTCGGTTTTTCTGAAAACGATTTCTACCCTCCAATGCCGTATGCATACGGCCGCGGCGGAGCCGCCATGGATATGGCCGTAGCCCAGGAAGCAAAGGCAGCCCCGGAGATTCCGACAGGGGAAAATAAAATCATCTCCAACGTGACCATTACTTACGAGATAAGGTAGTCAATTCTATGGGTTCTAAACAAATGCGCGCGAGAGCGCAGCGTGCCGCTCGCGTTTTCAAGCTCGCCTCAAGCGCCTCGCGCTCGCACATACTGCTTGTCCTCGCCGAGAAGTCTGCACTACCGGTGCAGCAGATTGCCGACTCTGTGGGCATGACGCACTCGGCGGTCAGTCATCAGCTCGGGCTTCTCTCGAGCGCGAAAATCGTTGCATTCAAAAAGGAGGGGAGGATAGTGCGCTATTCTATCGCGCCGAATTCTGAAGCGAAAGCGCTTGTGAAATTCGTCCGCGCCCTTGCTTGACTCTAGGGCAAAGGCGGATTACTATATTTTAAACCCCGCGAGGGGTTTTAAAATTGGCTTAAAATATCATTAATTCCTATGGGACTCGGACAATACCTCAAAGACACGCAAGCAGAGCTTCGTCATGTGGCGTGGCCGACGCGTGCACAGACGATTATCTTCACAGTGCTTGTAGCACTCGTCTCCATCTTTGTTGCTCTGTACCTGGGTCTCTTTGACTACGTGTTTACCACGAGCCTCACCAACTTCCTCGGCACGCTTCCTGCGGCCGAAGTCGCCCCTGTTGCCACGTCGTCACCTGTCGTCGACGTAATCGTTGGCACGAGCTCAATCCAATAAATATATGGCTAAGCAAACATACGGTTCAGAAAGAAAGTGGTATGCGGTGCACACGTACTCAGGGTATGAGGACGCGGTAGCACGCAACTTGAAGCAGCGCATCGATTCTTTCGGCATGGGAGAGCAAATCTTCAATGTCGTGGTGCCAATCGAAAAGAAAATCAAAATCAAGAACGGCCGCAAGACTGAGGCAAAAGAGAAGATATTCCCGGGCTACGTACTCGTCGACATGATTGCGACTGACGATGCATGGAGCGTGGTACGCAATACACCGCAGGTTACCGGCTTTGTCGGCACCGCCAACCAGGCTGTCCCTCTCTCACAAGAGGAAGTAGACAAGATTCTCAAGAGAAGCGAAGGCGACACCGTCCGCCATGCGATAGATCTTGCGGAAGGAGATGCGGTCATTATTATCGACGGCCCGTTCAAGGATCTCGAGGGTAAGGTAGGCGAGATTGACGAAGAGCGCGGAAAAGTTAAAGTGCTCGTACCTATGTTCGGTCGTGAGACTCCTGTGGAGCTCGAAGCCGACCAGGTGCAGCGCGTATAAATCAAGTATGGCAAAAGAAGTAACAAAAATAATTAAGCTCCAGATTGAGGCAGGTAAAGCGACCCCGGCTCCTCCGGTCGGTACGGCGCTTGGCCCCGCGGGCGTCAACATCGGCGAATTCGTCAACCAGTTCAACACACTGACGCGTCCGCTCATGGGCTCGACGCTCCCGGTCGTCCTTTCTGTGTACAAGGATCGCACCTTTAGCTTCATCGTACGAAAGCCGCCAGCATCACGCGCCATCCTCAAGATGCTCGGTCTCGAAAAGGGTTCTCAGCGTCCTCACACAGATAAGGTAGGGAAGCTTACGAACGCACAGCTCGAGCAGCTTGCCAACGACAAGATGGAAGATCTCAACGCGACGGATATCGAACAGGCGAAGAAGATTATCGCCGGGACGGCTCGCTCAATGGGGATTGACGTGCAAAAGTAACGTCAATCGACCTTTCGAGATATTTTTGAGCGAATGCGAGAAAAATATCCGAAAGGTGTACTGTTCCTGTAAGGAATCGACACTCAGAAATAAAAAGAAAAGCCCCGGGTTTCCCGGGGCTTTTCTTTTGAGCTTGCGCTCGGGCCCTGTAGCTGTTTTAGTGCATCATACATGGGTAAACTTATCGTCTTCGAGGGGATAGATGGTGCCGGCAAGGCCACACAGGTAAAGCTCTTGGCTAAGCGGCTGCGTGCACAAGGAAAACATGTGACTGTTTTCGCTTCGCCGCGATACGACCTTCCCACAGGGAAGCTTGTACGCTCCGCACTCCACGGTGCATTCGGCGATTTTGTAGGACTCTCCCCGTATCTCTCAGCGCTCCCGTACCTCGTGGACTTTGCCGCATGGCGTGACGAAATTCAAGACGCACTCAAGAAAGGGGTTGTGATTTGTGACCGGTATGTGCCGAGCACGGTTGCGTATCATAGTGCCAAGCTTACGGGGAAGAAGGCAGTCGATTTTGTGCGGTACGTGGAAGATGTTGCCTACCGGCGATTGAAGCTTCCCAAGCCGAACCTCGTCATTTACATACATGTACCGGTAGTAGAAGCTCAGAAACTCACTCGCACGCGCAAACGCAAGCGCGACCAGCATGAAAGAGATGTCTCATACCAAAAGCGCGTAGCAGCCATGTATGCAGCACTCTGCAAGAGGCCCCA
>VMEY01000028.1 GCA_007375785.1 Parcubacteria group bacterium Athens0416_74
GGTGCCTTTTTGCCGGGACTTGCGCTTTCCTAAAAGAAAGTGCATAGTATCGCCATATTAGCCCAGAGATATCGCCTGAGGTCAAGCCAAAAGCTATATTTTAAGCCGTTATTTAGCCCGATTATATGAAAAAGCTCATCGTTTCCGTAGTCGCACTCGCAAGTCTTCTCTTTGCCTCTGTGGCGTCCGCACAGACGTATTACTCGACCGGTACCTACGGCGCATCCTATGGATATGCCAATTGTGCGGGGCTCACACGAGATCTCTCGGTGGGTATGCGCGGCAGCGATGTTTCTTCTCTCCAGAGCTTTCTCATCAGCCGCAACTATCCTGGCGGCGGTAATTGGATGCTTACGGGCTACTTCGGCCGCGCGACCCAAGCCGCGGTGCAGAATTTCCAGCAGGAAAGGGGATTGCCACGAACGGGAATCGCCGACGCTGCGACTCGCGCTGCGATATGCGGCGGCTCAGTCGTGAATCCGTTCCCGACCTATCCGACCTACCCGACACCGACATACCCCACATACCCGACGTATCCCACCTATCCCACCTATCCATCAGCGGTGACCATCACGTCGCTCTCTTCGAATTCTGCGGCGCAGAATTCACCGGTCACCATCTACGGTACGGGATTCGACTACAACACGAATACTGTGTACGTCGGTTCCATACCGCTTACAAATATTTCTTCAAGCAATGGAACGTCGCTGAGCTTTACGGTACCTTCGTACATCACAGGCTCGGTACAGGTCTACGTGTCTAACTCGCGCGGTCAGAGCAATGCGGTCTCGCTCTCGGTAATCCCGTATTCCACCCCGTGTGGCACGTACCCATACTCAACCAACTGCAATACGTGCACGTACCCGTACACAAACTGCCCGAGCGGTCAGCTCTCTATCCAGTATCTCTCGCCGACGAGCGGCGCGGTAGGTACTTCGGTCACCATCTACGGTACGGGCTTCAGCACGACGGGTAATACGGTGCGTTTCGGTCAGGGCATCATCTCCGGCATCAGCTCATTCGATGGCCGCTCGCTCTCATTCACTGTGCCGTCACAGCTCACAGGATTTGGTACGCAGAGCATCATGCTCGCGACGTACAACGTCTCAGTCCAGAACAGCGCAGGGTACACGAGCAATGCATTGCCGTTTACCGTGACTTCGCTCGGCTCGGTCGGTGCGCCGACCATCTCGAGCATCTCTGGTCCCTCAACATTGGGTACAGGCGTAACAGGTTCGTGGACAGTCCAGATCTACAACACGCCGCAGAGCTACACCAACAACGTCACCGTCTCGGTCATATGGGGTGATGAGAATCTGTATGGTGCACAGCTCTCCCCGGTGCAGACTTCGTACGCGCAGGGTAGTCAGACGTTTACCTTCACTCATGCGTACGTACAGTCAGGCACATACACAGTGAGATTTACCGTCACCAATGCTTCGGGTCAGACCAACAGCTCGACAGCGACTGTCGTCGTGTCCGGCTCAAGCTCGGGCTCACTCTCGCTCTCGTCGGCAACTCCGTCTTCAGGCCGTGTGGGAACACAGATTGTGCTCTCCGGTAATGGCTTCCATGCTACTGACAACACGGTGTACTTTGGAGTCGGTGGCACGCAGCACCTCCCATCGATAAATGGCAATGTCATCTACTACACGATTCCGCAGTACGTCTCTCCGTGCGACGTTGTCACGTCGGGTCAGGTCTGTGCGCAGTACTTCCAACAGGTCACGCCAGGCACGTACCAGCTCTATGTAAAGAACAGCACTGGTACGACCAACGCTCTCTCGTTTACGGTCACTCAGTAGAGTGTTGCTCGGTACTCCCTCTTTTTTCCGTCGCTATCTGCGGCTGGTGCCGCAGCGCTCAGTCTCGGCCTCGTCAGGCCTGCGAAGCCGGAAAAACAAGAGGAGTACACTCGCTTGCGCGTGTAGTTGATGCATACTGGTGGTATGTGGCGACGCTTTGCATACATACGGTACGCAGTCATTTTGGCGCTCGCAGGCATCGCGGTCGCGATCTGCATCCCCGTGAGCATGCGCTTTGCTATGGGGTCGTACCTTTTTCAGTCTTCGAGTGATGTGCCGTATACGGAAGTGGCCGTCGTCCTCGGGGCGTCAGTGTATCGAGGGAAACCCTCTCCCGTGCTCGAACGAAGAGCGGCGAAAGCGGTAGAGCTCTATCGCGCAGGCAAAGTGGGGAAGATACTCGTGACAGGGGACAACGGCGCACTCACGTACGATGAAGTGACGCCCGTGAGGAAGTACCTGCTTGAAGCGGGAATTCCTGCAGGAGATATATTCCTCGATCATGCGGGATTCGATACGTATAGCAGCATGTATCGTGCGCGTGATGTGTTTCTCGCGGGCTCTATTACCGTAGTCACGCAAGACTTCCACCTGCCGCGTTCGGTGTACATCGCACGTCACTTGGGAATCGAAGCGTACGGCATCACCGCGGGAGGAGACGGCTCGGAAAAAGACTACGTGCGTGAGATCCCTGCCTCAGGGAAGGCGGTCCTCGACCTGGCTCTCCGTCGCGTACCGAAGTATCTCGGCGAAACGATTCCGCTGAGTGGTGACGGCTCAACTACCTGGTACTGAGAGGCTCGTGGTATTCTTTTCGCCATGCAATTCAAACTTCCGTTCAAGGGTTCGCAAGATGAGGGTGTCGCGCGTATCAAACAGCTTCTCGAAGAGCATCGTGCGCAGATTACTGAGAAGGCCGCTGTCTCAAAGGAGGAGTGGAGCGGCAACGTCCTTTCCTTTGCGTTTGATTTAGAGGGCAAGCACATTGAAGGCACGGTCACGGTACGCGACAATGAGTTTGATGTATACGCAAAGCTCCCGCTCGCGCTCCGTCTCTTTGAGGGTACGATAGAGCGCATGATAGAGGCTGAGGCAAAGAAAATGGTCCTCTAGATACGGTATACCCCGTTAGATATACAAGAAGCTCCTTTATTTGCGTCCTGACAAGCGGTATCTAACAGGGTATACTTTTTATATATGAAGCAAGTGCTCATATTTGTCCCCGCACTTTTCCTTCTCGCGCTGATTTTTCTCGGCGTCATGCTCTACAAGGGTACCGAATCGAGCACCGCGTGCATCGGTGAAGAGTGTGCCGGTCTTTCAGACGACGAACTTGCGGACAGAGTCATAGAGGCACGCACACGATAAACGGCCTATGCGGAAGTTTGTCCTCTTTGATTTCGATGGGGTCATCGTCGATTCCCTGTGGCTTGCGTTTGGCACCGCACAGCAAGTCCACCCGCATTTCACGCTCGAGAAGTGGCTTCCCATGTTTGAGGGCAACATCTATGCCAACTACGACCATTCTGAGTGCACCGATGCATGTAAGCCCGCTCAAGAGGATTACTTTTCAATATTTTCTTCACGCATAGGTGAGATCGTCGCGTTCTCCGGCATGCCGGAGGTCGTCAGGCAGTTGAGCGCGAAGTACGGGCTTGCGATCGTGTCCTCGTCAGTTTCGATGGATATTGTCGCCACACTGAAGCGCCTCGGCCTCGATGCCCATTTTGCTGATGTGCTCGGTAAAGATGTACATACGAGCAAAGTGGAAAAGATTCATTCTTTACTTTCACGGTACGAGGCAAGAGCGGATGACTGTGTGTTTGTGACCGATACTTTGGGCGACATGCTCGAGGCCGAGGAAGCAGGTCTCGATGCAATAGGTGTGTCGTGGGGCTTCCTTCCGAAAGAAAGGCTCGTGCAAGGGAAGCCGTATCGCGTCGTTGATACACCGCAAGAGCTGCTCGCGGCTATCGACGAGTATTTTGCACGCACGATAGCGCCGTCCTCCATCTCATAACCCCCGCCATACTCCACAGCAGATCTTCATGTGAGATGTAAGAAGTAGTTGGTATACTCCGTCTATGCTCATGATGAAGTACCTCCGCTTTTTTCTGTTTGCACTCGTCTTTGTACTGCCTACGAGTGCCTCCGCCGCCACGTTTGAAGTGACGGGCTGGATACCATACTGGCGGACCGCCACGGGTACTGCCGATGTACTCCCGCATCTCGACGCACTCACCGAAATCAATCCGTTTGTGTATACGCTGAAGCAAGACGGCACCATCGTCGACAACGGCAACCTCGACGCAGAACCGTGGCTCTCTCTCGTCGCCGAGGCGAAAAAGAAGGGTGTGCGTGTGATACCGACCATCATGTCGAGCAATCGCGAGTTTCTTCACCGAATTCTGAGCGACCAGAAGTCGCGAATAGCGCTTGAAGACGACATCGCCGCGCTTGTAAAAGAAAAAGGCTTTGATGGCATCGACATAGATTTTGAAAACAAGAGCGCCGATACGCGAGAGTACTTCTCGACATTTCTCAAAGGGCTCTATCAGAGGATGGGGAAGAAGTGGGTGATGTGCACGATAGAGACACGCATCCCGAATGAGGATAGGTACTACGGCACCGATATCCCGGCAGATGCCAACATTTATTCCAACGACCTGAAAGAGATAAATAAATACTGCGACCGCGTGCGACTCATGGCGTACGACCAGCAGGGGATTGATTTGAAACTGCAGGCAGATGCGGGTGCGCGACTCTATGCGCCGGTCGGTGACCCTGCGTGGGTAGAAAAAGTGGTGAAGCACATGTCGAAAGACATAGCGAAAAGCAAGATACTCATCGGAGTGCCGACGTATGGCTATGAATATGCAGTAACGGCGTATGCCAACAATCAGTACGTCTACGATATTCTCTGGACCTTCAACCCCGGCTACGCGTATCCCATAGCGGCGCAGTACGGCATTACGCCGGAGCGAGCGTTTTGGGGAGAGATGGCATTTAGCTATGTACCTGTCGCCGGTTCGAGCACGCCGCCGGCTGCCGGCTCAGTGCCCGCACTTGCCGCCGCAGCGGCTGCATCGCAGATTGCGACGGCACAAAACACCAATCTCACGTTTCGATATCTCGTGTGGCCCGACGCGACATCCGTGCAGCAGCGTATCGACCTCGCTAAGAAGCTCGGCGTACGCGGCATCTCTGTCTTTAAATTCGACGGAGGTCAAGATCCCGGTATATGGGGCGTCATAGCCGGCGCCAAGGGTGCGAACACGCCTCCTTCGACCGGTACGCCGGCGGCAGGCGCACTCAAGCGCGGACTGGACCTCGGCATGACAGGTGAGGACGTAAGGACGCTCCAGAGGATACTCAACACGGATCCCGACACGCGGGTCTCGGCAAGCGGTGTCGGTTCGAAAGGAAAAGAATCAACATACTTTGGCGCGGCGACCGGTGCCGCGGTGAAAAAGTTCCAGGTAAAATACGGCCTCGCGAAAGCGGGCGATGCAGGGTACGGCTTCGTAGGCCCCAAGACGCGGGCGAAGCTCAACTCGCTCCTCTCGTCGCTCTAGGCTATCCACTTGCCCACACGATAGATAGTGTAGAATGGGCACACTATGACAGAACACACACAGAAAGATTTTAGTAATCTCTACACACCCATAGCAATCGTGCTTGCCGGCGTTATTATCGGCGCGTTTGCGATGGTGGGAATCTCAAAGATGGGGGGCGCTTCAGGCGGCGAGCAGGCTTCGAAAGTCGATATTGCGGACGTGAACATCGAGAACGACCCGTACATCGGTGAAAAGGATGCGCCGGTGGTCTTGGCCTACTGGTCTGATTTTCAGTGCCCGTACTGCAAGGCAGTTGAGATGGGTCATCCACAAATCCCGACCGACCCTGCACTCCCCGTGCTCATCAGGGAGTACGTAGATACAGGAAAACTCAAGATTGTGTTTAAAGACTACGCGTTTCTCAGTGAAGACTCTACGACCGCCGCAATCTGGGGTAGGGCGGTATGGGATCTCTACCCGACCAAGTACTTCGCCTGGAGAGAAGCAATGTACAATGCGCAGGACGAAGAGCACGGAGGCTTCGGCGATGAAGCGTCGATATTCGAGCTCACCAAGACAATCACCGGTATCGATGCGAACGCGGTAAAGACGCGCGTTGGTACGAATGCGGAAGCATATCTTGCGCTCATCGAAGCTGATAAAGCCGAAGGAACGAGCTTCGGTGTACAGGGTACGCCCGGCTTTATCACCGGCAAAACACTGATTCCCGGTGCTCTATCACCGGAAGAGTTTAAGGCAGCGATAGAGGCGCAGCTGTAAGGAGTGCTCGGCGTCTGAGTATTTTGGTGTCGCTGTCTGCCGCTGCTGCGGCAGCGCTGCCTCTCGGCCCGTCGGCCTGCGAGACACACCAAAATACTCAGACGCACTCGCTGAAGCCGGAAAAGATGGTGGATACGCTCGCTTTGTGCCGGGGAATTTGACAATTGCTCCGAAATACGCAAGAATTGAGCCACGGGGTGCCCGCACGGGCACTTTTCTTTTAAAGCTATGGAAATCCGAAATATTGCAATCATTGCGCACGTCGACCACGGGAAGACCACCCTTACCGACGCTATTTTGCGTCAGACAGGCGTAGCCGAAGAGGGGGTGTCGATGGACAGCAACGCGCTGGAGCAGGAGCGCGGCATCACTATCTATTCAAAGAATGCGGCCGTTTTCTATAAAGACACCAAAATAAACATCGTCGACACACCGGGCCACGCTGACTTCGGTTCTGAAGTCGAGCGCGTCCTTCGCTCAATCGACTCCGTGCTCCTCGTCGTCGATGCGCAAGAGGGTCCCATGCCGCAGACGCGCTTTGTCCTCAAGAAGTCGCTCGAGCTCGGCATCCGCCCGATAGTCGTCATCAACAAAATCGACAAGCCCGCCGCAGACCCGGCCCGCTGCGAAGAGCAGGTGTTGGAGCTCTTCCTCGAGCTTGGCGCTTCAGACGAGCAGGCAGATTTTCCTATTGTGTATGCCATCGGCAAACAGGGCATTGCCAAGCGCAAACTCACCGACGAATCGACCGACATGAATCCACTGCTCGACTGCGTGCTCGAGCACGTAAAGCCCGCAAATGCTTCGGCAAGCTCGACCGCCGCATTTCGCGCACAGCCGTTCAACCTTGGCTACGACAACTTCCTCGGGAGACTCGCCGTCGCGCGCGTCTACGAGGGCACACTCAAGATTGGCGACAGTGTCTTTGTAAAGAAGCCGACCGGCGAGACGCGATCCGGCAAAATCACCAAGATGTCGACATTCAAGGGCTTGCAGAAAATCGACGCCGCCGAAATCATCGCCGGAGACATCGCGCTCATCGCAGGACTTCCCGACATTTTCATCGGCGAGACGATAACCAACGATGCATCCGTGGAGCCGCTTCCTGCTATCGCCATCGACGAGCCGACCATCACGCTCAACTTTCTCGTGAACAATTCGCCGTTTGCCGGTCGAGAAGGCAAATTCGTGACCACGCGCCAAATCCGTGACCGACTCGAGAAAGAGCTCGAAATCAACGTCGGCTTGCGCGTGGACTTCTCCGGCGGCGACACGTTTAAAGTCTCGGGTCGCGGCGAACTCCATATCGCCATCTTGCTGGAAAACATGCGACGCGAAGGATACGAAATGCAGGTCTCGCAGCCGCAGGTCATTATCCGCGAAGAAGAGGGGAAGAAGCTCGAGCCATTTGAAGAAGTCATCGTAGACACACCGAGCGAATACCAGGGCCCCATCATCGAGCGCTTGGGCACGCGTAAATTTGTCATGAAGGATTTGAAAGTGCATGAGAACAGTGTCGACACCAAGGGGGAGGGAATTCTCTCGAGTCGCGTCGTCGGATTCCAGCCATACGCGGGCGAAATCAAAAAGAAGCAGGTCGGCTCGATGATATCCATGGCATCCGGCAAAGCTCTCGGCTTCTCTCTGTGGAATCTTCAGGAGCGCGGCGTGCTCTACATCGGACCGGCTGTTGAAGTCTATGAAGGCCAGGTAATCGGCAACACCTCAAAGGGCGAGGAGATGACGGTCAATCCGACCAAGGGCAAGCAGCTCACCAACATGCGCTCAAAAGGTACTGATGAGGCGCTCAATCTCGTGCCACCGTTTGAACTCACCATCGAGCGCGGTCTCGAAGTCATGGCTGAAGACGAGTATCTCGAAATCACACCGTCATCCGTCCGTCTGCGAAAGCAGGCACTTACGGAAAACGACCGCACGAAGTCACGTCGCTAACGGTTCGGTATACTGGGGCGATGAAGTTCGCCAGCAGGACTGAAGCAGGAAAGCGCCTCGGAGAGGCGCTTCTTTCGCATGCATTTCCTCATCCGCTCGTGCTTGCGCTGCCTCGCGGGGGCGTGCCCGTAGCGGGAGAGGTGGCGCGGATTCTGAATGCGCCACTCGATACGCTCGTCGTCCGTAAAATAGGCGCGCCGCTCAATCCAGAGTGGGCGGTCGGTGCGCTCGCGCCGCATGGCGTGGTCCTCATCGACGACGACGCGCTCAAAAGCGCGTCGATATCGCGCGCTTCTGTGGACGGCGTGATCGAGAAAGAGCGCGCTGAGCTCAATCGCCGAGTCGATACCTACAAAAGCGGCACGTACTCCGCAGGATATGTACCCGAGACACTCGTCATCGTCGACGATGGAGTGGCTAACGGATACACTGCTCGCGCGGCTCTTCTGTCTGCGCGCAAGAAGTACCCAAAAACCCGCATCATCTTTGCATCGCCGGTGTGTCTCCTTGGCTCGTTTGACCTTGTGAGTGCGGATGCGGATGAGGTGGTCTGTCTCGACCTGCCCGAAGGTTTGTACGCAGTGGGGCAAGCGTATGAAGAGTTTGTAGAGGTGAGCGATGAAGAGGTGCGAGCACTTTTGCAGAGCGCTTCGGACTCACAACGCTGATATACTTTTTGCATGACTGAGCACGACCTACCGGAGAGCGAGGAGGAGTGGAAAAAGATGCTCACGCCTGAGCAGTATGCGGTCTTGCGCGAAAAGGGGACGGAAGCACCGTTTACCGGCGAGTATGTGCACGAAAAAGCTGATGGTACCTATGCCTGCGCCGCGTGCGGGAATCCGCTTTTCGATTCGAGTGCAAAGTTCGACTCCGGTACGGGGTGGCCGTCTTTCGACCAAGCGCTCGAGGGCGCTATCAAGACGCAGAGCGATACTGCACACGGCATGCACCGCACAGAGATTACCTGTGCACGCTGCGGCTCACACCTTGGGCACGTCTTCGACGACGGCCCCACGCTTACAGGTAAAAGATACTGTATAAACTCCGTCTGTTTGGATTTGGAAGAAAAGTAATACTGTGACCGACCGGGAGACTTGTGTCATCGGGGGAATGTCGATAGCATATTCACATACTAGGTAGCGGTCTTCTATGAGCAAAACACTCAGCATCGGTTTGGCAATCATTATCATCGCGGGGGCGGCGTACTACTTCGGTGTGGCGAAGCCCAAGGCGGCATCAGAGGGTGGCGAGGTCAACTCGGCTATGCCGGCACCGGGCTCGAGCAATGTCGAGGAGATGGTGGTCAGCGGCGAATATACCGAAGTGGACCCGGTCTTGGTAGGCACGTGGAAGTCGAAAGATGACACGAAGTTTACGCGCGAGTTTAAGGTCGACGGTACGATGACCGACCGCTATCAGGGTGACGCATCAGCCACCGAGACCGCATCGTTTGTCACCATAAATCCGAGCGTCGTCGAAGTGCCGGGAGTACCTGCCGCAAACCTCGCAGGGATGACGGTCATCCGCGTCGACTTCTCGAGCGGACCGATGTTTTTCTCCATCAACAGCATGACGGACAAAGAGCTCTCCATGACCAATCTCTCCGGGAGAGGCAACATCCTCATGTTCTCAAGGGCGAAGTAACGGGATACACGCGGGTACAAAACAGTGCGCCCCGGACTTCTCCGGGGCGTCTCAATGTTCGTTGCGAGCCAGCTAGTCGGCTCTCGTCATCTCACGCTTCGGTGGCACGAAGGCGCACTTGGTGACGTACGACGTCTCATATAGGTCACCACACCAATGGGCCATGCCGTCACCGAAGAGGTCGTTGGGTATCACATCGCCGACCGGCACTTTCACCCACCGCGCCGTATGCCCCTCGGACTTCTCCGCTGGCTTCGGCTCGACATAGAACCAGTGATACTCGCCGTCGGAGTAATGTCTAGCGGCGGGCCTGCAGTCACCGTTGTTGCAGCAGGACTTCGCGTCGCTCAGCGTATAGTCGTATTCGACGGCGGGGGAATTTCCGTTTGCTTGCACCTTGTGCGTGTGCGCGTACGACAAGGCCGTCGATGCAAGCAAAATGAACAGAGAGATCAGTGTACGTATCAACATGGCAGTCTCCTAAACCCGGGCTTGTTGATCGTGAGACGAGCATACGCTTTTGGTCCGCAAGTGCAATAGTCCCGCACTGCTCGCCACAAGAGTTATCCAGAGTTCTTGAATATGCGGGATCCTCACGGCGAGCGCGCATGATACATTGTGCGTATATCCATAAATTAGTCCTATGCTCCTTGCACAACTCTTAGGTCTCTACTTTATTATCGTCGGCGTGATCGTGCTCTATCGCCGTAAGTCAATCATGCCGGCTCTCTCGCAGCTCGTCGCGAACCGCGCTCTTCTCCTCGTGATTGCACTCGTCGAGATCCTCGCCGGTCTCTCGGTCATCCTCACGTATCCCACGATTGAAGCAAGCGTCGAGGGTGTCATCGCAGTTATCGGTTGGGTGCTTGCTATCGAAGGCGTGCTCTACTTGGCGATGCCTTTCCGTGTTGTGCAGCGTTTTGTGCGCAAGTTCAACAATGAGACATGGTACGGCACCGGCGGTGCCATAGCGGTCCTCCTCGGCGGGTACTTGGCCGGCATCGGTTTCGGCATTTTGTAGGCCCATTTTCCGCAAAGCCCCGGTCTGCCTGCTGGCAGAGCCGGGGCTTTGCGTTTTATGAAATAGTGGCACTATAGAGGCCATGATACAAAAAATAGTGATAGGTGTTATTGGCCTGGTCCTCGTGGGAGCCGCGGTAGGGTACTACCTGTACGGCGACTCGCTGTCCTCGATAGGAGAGACGCCGCTCAACTCTGCAGTAGGATTTCCCAGGACGGCGAAGGCGACCACTCGACGTGCATTGTATTCATATTTCGAGTAGCATTCTAACGAGGTGCAATGCACAAGAAGTGCCCGATCGCTCAACAAATTTGCCTCCTTTAGGAATTCTGGGATGTTTTCACCAAGCAAAACGACCATTCTGCTTTTAGATTTCCTCCAGGACCTCATGATGTACTCATAACGAATTGATTGGCTCGGGGAAATTTCCCGGTCAGGTTGCCCGGGGGAAAGAATGATTGCATACGCATTGGCCAGTAATGCATCTGTTGCACTCCAAGCATGGCCGCCCATTTCAAACTCGCTTACATCTTTCAAGGTACACTGTGCGTACAAGCCAAGGATACTCATCAGCTTGAAGTCTTCTGTAGAGGGTTCACCAGAGTTAATAAGGAGAATATAACTTTTTGACAATTTC
>VMEY01000029.1:0-9714 GCA_007375785.1 Parcubacteria group bacterium Athens0416_74
GGAGATGCGGTTATGACCATGACCTCAAGTTTGGTTCCCACCATCTTCTTGAGTTCGAGGAATATTTTGTCTTTATCACCATCTGGCACGCGCGGATAGTGCGCAGGCGAGAGCTGGGAGGCCGGAAGAAATCCCTGAATGCCGTTCCAGTTGATGATAAGACCGCCTTTGTTGGCGTCGGTGATAGGGAGCTCGAAGACCGTCTTTTTCTGGGAAGCGACCTCCGCTTCGTTCCAGATGAGTGCCTGGCGCGCTTCACGCAGCGAGAGCTCGATGTACCCATCTTCGTTGTCGGTACCCACCACCTTTGCGGTGACGAGGTCACCGATGTGGACGTTCTTCAGCGTCTCACGCGCGGAGAGATACTCGCGGCCGTAGATGATACCCGTTCCAAACGGGTGCAGATCTACGAACACGCGAGCGCGGCCAAGAGCGATGACCGGACCTTCTACTACATCGTCTGTCGCAGGAGCTTTCGGCGATGCCGTGAGGAGCTCCGCCATGGGGCCCTGTGGCTTCACCTCTGCAACCTCGGATTCATCGGAATCCTTTACTACCTTCTCTTCTGTTTCTGTAACCATGTAATGATGCGCACGGATCTTCCTGCTTACGCTACCGTGTCAGTCGGCAGGGAAGAAATTAACCGTCCGCTCTATTAATGAATAATGCGCCATGGGGGCGCCTGCCTGCCATAGGCAGGTGGGCACAATATATATGAACACCCCCCTTCATGCAATGTGGTACATTGGGGCGTATAGGTATGCGCGGATTCGAACGACGTGTAGGAGGCTTCTTTTCGGAGTTTTGGAAATTTGCCGCCAAGGGCAATGCCATACAGCTCGCGGTCGCCGTGGTCATCGGCGGGGCATTTGGTGCGATAGTAAACTCGCTCGTCGCGGATATCATCACGCCATTTCTCTCCGTCCTCACTGGCAATGTCAACTTCTCGACATGGTCGTACACTCTACGACCGGAGACGGTGCTTACGGGTTCCACGACACCCGAGCTCGTGATTACACCTGTTTCAACTGAAGAGAAGTTGCTCTGCGAAATTCGCGACATTCTCAAAGAGCAGTCCGCAAAGAAAAGCGACTTCACACAATAAAAAGGATGACCCCGGATTCCCGGGGTCATTTCTCCTGTGGCTCCCGGCTACGGGAGTTTTGTTGCCGCGCTCATCGCGGGAGCCGGCTGTTCCTGCTCTTCGAACTGGGCCGAAAGAACCGGCCAGGTCGCAGCGGGAGTCGTCCAGACGAACACCAGGTCTTCGAACGAGCCACCGTCGTGCAGGAACGCACGCAGGTCAGCCGAGCGCCTCTCGATGACTTCGTCGAGCGGGTGCCGCTTCAGGAGCGGCTCGTCGAGTTCGATGATGCTCGATTTCGACCTGTCGAGAGCGGCCACCGTCTGGCTCGTCCTTGTCGATGCTTCGAAGCGCTCGACAAAGGGGTCTGCGGATGCGGTCTGCGCCGCATTTGCTAGTGCAGTCGTCAGTATCAATATCGCGTACGCCATGGTTTTCATGGCAGCCTCCCCAATCCACCATTGGTGAGCAACGATTCCCGAGGATTGATGGTTGAATCCCCGGGTACTGGTAACACGCTACGCCTCCTTTAGGCAGATGTCCATCGACTGATGTGAGTATAAAAAAGACGAACCCTGGGTGGAGATTCGGTGTATCCGCGAGTATGATGCGGAAAACCAGAATCCCCAACCAGGGTATGCCGACTTGGGACGCAAAGTCCCGTAGCTCGGAGAACGAATCGAGCCTAGGCGGCGAGCTTCTTCTTGGCGCCGTCGATATAGTCGACGGTGTTCACTTCGACGACTTCAGCCGCTTCGGCCATCGTCATCGTGGAGATGGTAGCCGCCGACTTCGGACTCGCACGAGCGATGCCGGTCGGCACGTTGAGCTTAATCATCTTGGCCTCTTCCTGAAAAGTCCGCTCCTTCGAGACGGACGAACGCGGGAGAAGAAAGGCTCTCCCGTCCACTCATACTATGCCTTTCATGAACCTCTGCAAGCAGGGGAGTGGATAACGCTTTGCATGCAAACAGGTAAGAAGTCTTCTCTATAAAAATGGTACCCAGGAGTCGAACGTCACGTGTGATGTCCGACTCCCAGGATTTATGACGCACCCCCGTACGCTCCTTTCCAATCGCCCGGAGTCCGACCGATTGATACACTAGCGTTTCTTCGGATTGTATTCAGCCCGGTCTCCAAAGCTTCCAAGAATTTCAAGCCGGTCAACTTTGGGGCCGATGTGGCGTTTGTCTCGTTTAATCATGCAGACATGAACGGCGCCACCGAAGCGGGGCGCGGGGAAAAGCAGCCGTTTGTCATCTTTGGCCCGGGAGAGTATGAGGTAAAGGAAATCAGCTGCTCCGGCTTCCCATCGGGCTCTACGTACGGCGGGGAGGGGAAGATAAATACGGTGTACTCCGTGCATTTCGACGGGCTGAGCGTGCTCTATCTCGGTGCACTCGGCGATTTGGATTTACCGAGTGATTTGCTTGAGATGGATTCGCCCGACGTACTCATTTTGCCGATTGGCTCAGGAGGAACGCTCACACCCGCAGAAGCCGCAAAGCTCGCAGTGAAGCTTGAAGCAAAAATAATCATCCCGATTCTCTACGATGAAAAGTCACTCAAGGTATTTCTCAAAGAAGCAGGTGCCGAGGGTGTGAAGCCTGTGGAGAAACTCACTATCAAGCCGCGCGATGTTGTCGGCAAAGAAAATGAGGTCGTGGTGCTCTCCGCATAGGAAAACATAAGGTAAAATAGGAGAGTGGTAGTCCAAAAGACAATAGACAATCTCAAAGAGCGTTCCAAAGACGAGCGCCAAGTGGTGGCCGGCGGTGTCGCGGTCACGGTCGTCGTGATTTTGCTCGTGGGCTGGGCGGTGCTTTTCTTTAAGCGCATTCAAAACGGTTCGCAAGAAATCAACTTCGACAGCGGCGCGCAGGAAGAATTCAATTTCGGCGCGACGCGAGAAGCGCAGGATGCGATAGAGGCATCGCGCAATCAGTCCAGCGAAGATCTCTACCGACTTCGCGATGACGCCGCAGGCAATCAGCTCAGGGGCGAAGGGGAGATATACCTTCAAGAAATCGGCGGCAGCTCCGACCAGTTCGGCAGCGACCAAAACTTCTAGAAACGGGGCCTCTGTAGAGCCGTAATAGGGTGGATTTTCAATCGAATTTGTGATACTATAGACGTACTTTATGGCCCGTGGAAAAGAGGTAAAACAGCCTGATTCTGAGGCGCCAAAACCTGCACACATAAACGTGATTACGCGCTCCATCACGACGGAGATGCGCGAGTCGTACCTCGACTATGCGATGTCCGTCATTACGGCGCGCGCTCTTCCCGATGTGCGCGACGGCCTGAAGCCTGTGCACCGCCGCATTCTCTATGCCATGCATGAAGCGGGTCTCTCCGCATCGGCAAAGACTCGCAAATCGGCGACTGTGGTCGGCGACGTGCTCGGTAAATACCACCCGCACGGTGACGCGTCGGTGTACGATGCGATGGTCCGTATGGCGCAGGATTTTTCCATGCGCTACCCACTCATCATCGGCCAGGGCAACTTCGGCTCAATAGACGGCGATGGAGCAGCGGCGTACCGCTATACAGAAGCGAAGATGTCGCGCCTCGCCGGTGAGATGCTGCGCGATATTGATAAAGAGACAGTGGACTTTCGCCCCAACTACGACAACACGAAGCAAGAGCCCGTGGTGATGCCGGCCGCGTTTCCCAATTTGCTCCTCAACGGCACGCTCGGTATCGCCGTAGGTATGGCAAGCAACATCCCGCCGCACAACCTGCGCGAGACCTGCGACGCAGCGATGCACCTCATAGACAATGCAGACGCGACGACGGAAGACCTCCTCCAGTTTGTACAAGGACCCGATTTCCCGACCGGCTGCATCGCATTTAATAAGAAGGATATCGCGCATGCATATGCGACTGGTCGCGGCGGTGTGGTAGTGCGCGGTAATGCCGAGATTGTGGAGGGAAAGAAGAGCGACTACCAAATAATCATCACCTCCATTCCGTACCGCGTCGTCAAAGCAGACCTCATCACGAAAGTCGCAGACCTCGTCCATGAGAAGAAGCTCGAAGGTGTGCGCGACATCCGCGACGAGAGCACGACAGATGTACGCATCGTGATTGAGCTCAAGGGCAATGCGCATCCGCAGACCGTGCTCAACTATCTCTACAAGCACACGCAGCTCGAAGAGACATTCCACTACAACCTCGTCGCTCTTGTCGATGGTGTGCCGCAAACACTCTCACTCAAGGCGATGCTCGAGAGCTTTGTCGCGCACCGCAAAGAAGTGGTAACGCGCCGCACGAAGTACGACCTCAAGATTGCAGAAGCACGAGAGCACATACTCCTTGGCCTCAAGAAGGCGCTCGACCATATCGATGAAATTATCGCGCTCATCAAAAAATCTAAAGATGTCGACGAGGCCAGGACGAATCTCATGTCGAAGTTTAAGTTCTCTGAGCTTCAGGCACAGGCGATTCTCGACATGCGCCTGCAGAAACTTGCCGGTCTTGAGAGAAAGAAGATTGAAGACGAGCTCAGGGAAGTGCAGGCCCTCATCGAAGAGCTTCGAGCGCTTCTCAAGAGCGAGAAAAAGATGATGGAGCTCATCAAGAAAGAGATGCGCGAGCTCAGCGAGAAGTACGGCGACGATAGGCGCACGAAGATTGTAAAGGGCGGTGCGGCGATTCTCTCTGCGGAGGACCTCGTCGCCGACGAAGAGTCGGTGCTCGTCCTCACGCAGGGCGGGTACATCAAGCGCACCAATCCAAGCGAATACCGCAGGCAGAAGCGAGGTGGTGTTGGCGTCGTCGACCTCGACACAAAAGACGAGGACTTCGTCACCAACTTCCTCACTGCATCCGCACACTCCGACCTCCTTTTCTTCTCGGACCGCGGAAAAGCGTACCAGCTGAAAATGTACGAGCTTCCTGAAGGTAAGCGTGCGACCAAGGGAAAATCCATCATGAACTTTATTTCACTCGAACAGGGAGAACAGATTACCTCCATCCTCTCGATGCCAAAGGAAAAGAAAGCTACACAGGGGCTCTCGCTCCTCATGGTGACCCGCGGTGGCACGGTGAAGCGCGCGGGCGCCGACAATTTCCACGAAGTAAGGCGTTCCGGCCTCATCGCAATCGGTCTTGAAAAAGGCGACGCACTCATCTCAGCACAGTTCATCCGGGAGGAGGACGACGCCATGCTCGTCACTGCGAAAGGTCAGTCGATTCGTTTTGCCGCAAAAGATGTACGCGAGATGGGCCGGCAGGCTGCGGGTGTGCGCGGCATCAAGCTCACCTCGGGCGATAGCGTCGTAGGCTCCGGCATCATCCCCAAAGGCGCAAAGGGCGAGCTCCTCGTGCTCTCTTCGACCGGCTACGGTAAGAAGACGCCACTCAGTGAATACAAAGTCCAAGGACGAGGCGGTAGCGGAATAAAGACGATGTCTATTACGGCGAAGACGAAACAGCTTGTGGGCGGTGCCGTGGTGCTCACCGGCGGAGAGCTCGTGGCGATGTCAAAGAAGTCGCAAACTATTCGCACGGGTCTCGATGAAATCCCGACACTTTCGCGCGCGACTCAGGGTGTGCGCGTCATGAAGCTCTACGAAGGCGACCAGGTGGCATCGTTTGTGATTTTCGAAGCTGAGGCGGTGCAAGAATAGTTTCCCCATTCACTTTTTTTCGGCAGCGAGAATGCGCATCGGCGTTATATAATGAGCGCAATGTCTGCGCACACTTCGCGTTTCGCGCACCCGCATCGCAATATCGATGCACTCGGTATAAGGCCGGGGCAGACGATTGTCGACTTTGGAGCGGGGAGTGGCGCATACGTCTTCGCTATTGCGGAGCGTCTGAAGGGTATGGGACACATATACGCTGTCGATGTGCAGCAAGAGCTCCTGAGACGGATAAAAAATGAATCGCAAAAACGGGGATACAAGAATGTCGAGATTATCTGGAGCGATTTGGAGAAGCCGAACAGCTCCATGATCGCCGATACACATGCCGACCTGGTGTTGATTTCAAATCTACTCTTTCAAGTGGACGCGAAAGAGGCAGTGCTTGCCGAAGCGTGGCGCATACTGAATAAGGCAGGGACACTCGCAGTCATCGACTGGAGCGATTCCTTTGGCGGCATGGGACCGATAAAGAAAGACGTCGTGAAAAAAGAGAAAGCTATTGAGCTTGCCGAGAGAGCCGGCTTCGACCATGTCGGTGACTTTGATGCGGGAGCGCATCACTATGGACTGCTCTTTCAGCCAAAGATAGGTGATAATAATCGCACAGTATGAAAAGACTTTCAGTATTTCAAGTAATCTTGCTCGCGAGCTTCGGCGCGATAGCTATCGCCGCGGTGCTTATCTTCGCGTTTGCCGTGGGTGGCGGCTCCACGAGTACCACCGGAGCTGTGCGTATCTGGGGTACGCTCGATGAGACGGCCTTTACCACTGTGATACGACAGGCTGCGGAGAACAATCCAAACCTCTCGCAAGTCACTTACGAGCAGCAAGACCCGGAGACATACGATAAGAGACTCACCGACGCGCTCGCGAGCGGTCAGGGGCCCGATCTCTTTCTATTCCGCCAGGACAATGCTTTTTCCGATGCGAGCAAAGTCATCCCTATACCGTTTACTTCGCTCACCGAATCTCAATTTAGCTCGGCATTCGTAGATGCTGCGTCACCATTTATCTCGCAAAGCGGTGTGCTCGCAATACCTCTGCTTGTCGACCCGCTCGTACTCTATTGGAATAAAGACACACTCTCCACTGCCGGATACGCAAAACCGCCGCAGTTTTGGGATGAGCTCTACAAAATAGCGGGCGATATCACGAAAAAGACCGACGCGGGCACGATTCAGAAAAGCGCGCTCCCTTTTGGCGAGTACCGCAACGTCAATGGCGCAAAAGCTATTCTCTCTACCTTGATTCTTCAGGCGGGGGGCAACATCACTACTCGCGACACAGCGGGCAACCTCGTCTCTGCCATCTCGCCGCGAACCGGTGAGACCGCACAATCGACCGCCAACGCACTGCGATTCTATACAGAGTTTGCCGACCCCTCAAAGCCGCACTACACATGGAACCGTGCGCTCCCTGAAGCCCGTAAGTCATTTGCTGCAGGGGACCTGGCACTCTATATAGGCAACGCGAGTGAGGAGCCGCTCATACGGCGCATGAACCCCAATCTCAATTTCTCGGTTTCGGCGGTACCTCAAATTCGCGGGGCTGCGCGCGCCGTGGTCACGGGGTATGTCTACGGTCTCGCAGTGCCGCGCACCAGCAGCAATCCTTCAGGTGCCGCCATCGTGGCTTTTGATCTTGCGGGAGCAGAGATGTCGCGCGCGCTCTCGACCGCGCTCGGCATACCCTCTGTCAGACGAGACGTACTCTCCATGCCGGCGGAGGGCAACGACGTCATATACAACAGACAAGCCATCATCACACGCTCGTGGGTCGATCCTGACCCTGAAAAGACAGAGGTCATCTTCCGCGATATGATTGAAAGCACAGTGAGCGGTGCCGCATTGGTGACCGAAGCTGTGCAAAGAGCGGACCAAGAAATGGCTGCTATGCTAGGACAATGAACCCCATTAGATACATACTTTTTAACACGCAGATATGATCCAACAGGTCGACAAGCACACGACGACACATTCCAAATCGGCGGGATTATCTAACGGGGTGAAATACCTCAAACGCACACTCGCCTCCACGCTTCCGCTCGCGGCTCTCCTAGCCGCTGACATCGCTGCGGCGCAAAATCAGCAGCTACAAAATCCCCTCACCATCAATGACATCTCGGGCTTTATATCGCTGGTCCTCAAAGTGATGGTGATGGTCGCGCTGCCTATCATCAGCTTCTTTATCGTGTACTCCGGCTTCCTCTTCATCTCGGCGCAGGGCAATCAAGAGGCGCTCAGCAAAGCGAAGACCAACCTTCTCTATGTGCTCATTGGTTCTATATTGATTCTCGGTGCGTGGGTGATATCGACGCTCATAGGCGGCACGGTCACACAGCTTGTCCGCTAAATGATTATGAAGAAACAGTACATGTACGCTCTCTCTGCGGTGGCGCTACTTTTCCCATCGGTCACATTCGCCGCGCCACGCACGTTTAATGAGCTTGCCAACCTCATCGTCACGATTCTCGACACCGGCACCGGGCTTCTCATCTTGGGTGGCATCGTGGTGTATTTCTGGGGGATCTCGACAAATATTCTCAAAATGAAAGACGAGGGGAGTCAGGCGTTTAAGGCGTACTTCGTATGGGGACTCATCGCCATTTTTGTCATGTTTTCCATCTGGGGCATTATCGAAATATTGCAAAATACGATATTCGGGGGCGATTACTACGACCCAAGCGGCGGGAGCCCCGCGCAATCTGGGGGCGGCGGGCCTTCCACGCAGTTTCCCGTCTTTGGCGAATAAGATATGTGGCGCGCTCTCTTGCCACTTAGCGTCGCGCTCCTGCCTTCTGCGGCTTCCGCACAGGTGATTTCACAGGTATCCGGGCTTTTCAATGTCATGGTCGGGCTTATGCTCGTCTTTGCATTCCTCTTCTTTTTTGGCGGCCTCGGCATGTGGTTTGTACGTCTTGGGACATGGCCGACGTACCGTGATGAGGCCATCAGGCTCATGCAATGGGGCGTGGTGATTCTTTTCGTGCTCGCTGCGCTCCTCGCTATCGTGCAGTTTGTGCAAAAGCATGTAGCCGCGGCGACATTCCTGGCCGGCATCGTCATCGTGATTGGTGTGGCATGGATGGTGGTCACCGTCTCACAGGCCAAGGGCGAGGACGACGAGAAGAAACATTGAATTAAAAAGTAGTCCGACCAAAGAAGCCGTGCCCCCCCTCATTCAAAAAAACGGCCCCCAACTGGGGGCCGGAAATGGCCTGACGGTCTGCTCGCGGTCCGTTGGAAATCAGCGAACGTGTTGCTGATAGCCTTTGTGCTCGGACAGAATGTTCGTTTTGCAAACACGACGACACCGCGCCATCTCGGTAAGGCCGCCGTCCTCAAGCGACCAGATCGTGCCGACATCGTTCACGCCCAGGGTGCCGAGCTTCATCGGGGTAATCACCTGCACGCGCTGCGCCTCGTCGGTTTCTTCGACCATAACCTCATCGGGTCCGACCGGGAAGTGGGAGTGGAGCAGCGCGACCCCGAATCGGTCGAGTCGTCCGTGCTTGCGCAAGACATCACGAATCTCGGCAAGACATGGACCGTCGGAATCATTCAGCGGCTTTACAGTGTCGATGTGCGCGAACCGCGACATCAGCAACGGTGCCATACTCAAAGTATCTTCAACCTGATTCATTTCAATCTCCTGTTAACGGTTGGCGGCCAGTCAACTTAGCCGGTCCCAGATTGCATCATGATTGGAGACAAGTCAAATTAAGTGCGGAATGACGCTATCCACACTAGGCGCGCCCCGGTCTATTGTATTTTCGCCCCCCAGGGCTACGATTAGTCTAATTATGACTAAAACGAGCTTCGCTATGCGCGCACGATTAATCTTCACATCTGTTGTTACCGCTGCTGTCATTGGTCTCCCGTCTCTGGTCGGCGCCGCCAGCCTTTTCGATACGCTCTCTCTGGCCAACACGTTCCTCAATGCGCTCATAGGTCTCTTTATCACGCTCGCAATCGTCGT
>VMEY01000029.1:9740-13753 GCA_007375785.1 Parcubacteria group bacterium Athens0416_74
CTGGGGCCTCGTTAAGTACCTCTGGGGCGTGAGTGGAGAGAACGCGAGCGAAGGTCTCCAAATCATGATGTACGGCGTCATCGCCATCTTCGTCATGGTGTCAATCTGGGGCATCATCCGACTCCTCCAAAACACCTTCAAGGTGACCTCTACTGACCCAATCATTCCGAAGGGTATCCAGATAAACGCGGTGCAGTACTAGGCTGCTAGGGGAGGCTACTCATGAACGCTGCCTCAACGCTCGTAGATAGGTTCGTCGACTACATCATAAACCCGATGATTCTCATCGTGTTTGCGACGGGCTTCTTCCTTTTCGTGTGGGGGCTCGTGCAGTTTATCTACAAGCTCGACGAAGGCGCACAGTCGAGCGGCAAGCAACACATGCTCTGGGGTATTGTGGGCATGCTCATCATGGTCTCTGTGTACGGCATCATCGGACTCATCGATGAGACTTTCAATCTTGATATTGGCAATCCGGACATGAGTCGCATGAACAACATCACCGCACCAGCAAACTTTGGGGGACAGCAGTAATCTACCTCTATCTTGATACAAAAGAGCGCCTTTGGCGCTCTTTTGTATGGATGTGGGCAGAGGGAGACTCGGCCAAGAGCTCGTTTTGATGCCGTCGCATCAAAACTGGATGAAATGAGACTCGCCCGCGACTAAACTTCGTGCCGTCGCACGAAGTATGTCTCTGCACCTCCTCGCGGCGAGCCATGCTTGGCGCGCATCGCTCCGGCGTTCTCGTCTCCCACGTGCCGTGCGCAGGCACGGCACTTCTGCCGACGATTCGCTCCGCTCATCTGTGGGCAGAGGGAGACTCGAACTCCCAACCCTTGCGGGACTAGGTCCTAAGCCTAGCGCGTATACCAATTCCGCCATCTGCCCTTCGTGCGTATCCTAGCAGAGAATCTCTCCGCGCGCTCTGTGGTCAGGGATATTTTGCGAGTCGCCACTCGCAAAATTCCACGACCCTGGCTCGCGGTTGCACCAGCTGGTGCAACATCGCTCCGCCTCGCACATGTGGTCACACATACTTTTCTGTTGAAAAGTTGCGCGACCCCGACTCGCAGCCAAGCTGCTCCGTCTCGCACAAAGCAGAATATCCGCCACCGGCGGATATTTCTGTCTTTGTGCGCCCACCAGGATTCGAACCTGGGACCGTTCGCTTAAGAGGCGACTGCTCTACCAGCTGAGCTATGAGCGCAAACATAACCGCGTGGAGCGGTTACGGGAGATTGTACACAAAAATTCACACTTGCGAAGCGTCTTGGACCGCTTCAGTGGGTTTTGGTTTACGCCAGTTTTGAAAGAGTATTGCCGCGACCCACAGCACGATAAATGCGACGACAAACTGAGGCCCTATCACGGTGAGTGCCGCCTCGCCGAGCGAATATCCCACGATGGTCCAAAAGGTGTCCCAGAGCACGGTTGCTGCTATCGTGTAGGTGATATAGGTGCGAAAGGGCATGTGGAGAATGCCCGCAGCGGTCGAGGTGAGTGCAGCCAAATTGGGATGCCAAAAAGTGAGGAAGACTGCTCGTGGGCCGTAATACGTAAGCTGTTCCTTGGCCTTTTCGAGCGCTTCTCGAAAGCCGAGGGCCGATAGAAGCGTGTACCACCCGTATTTACCGACGAAGTAGTTGAACATATATGCGAGGAGCAGACCTGCCGTCGTCACTGCGAACACCTCGACGAGTTGGCGGTAGTCGTCGCCGGCAAGGAATACGCCGAGCACGATGACGAAGCTCCCGGGAAAATACCAACCTGCAAGGAGGATGCCCTCTATGATTGCGCATATAAAAATCGTCAGCAGTCCGTATTTATCAAAATACACCTTTGCGATTTCGACGACTTGCTCTGTCGGAGGGAGATCGAGCAGTGTCCAGACGACGTAGAAAGAGCCTAAGGCCATTAGGCCAAACAGAGGTAGCCAAATGAGCGAGACGAGGTCACGTATTTTTTGCATGTACCGGGAGTGGGACTCGAACCCACACGACCTGTTACGGTCTGGGGATTTTAAGTCCCCTATGTCTACCATTCCATCACCCCGGCTTGGGCGTAATCTTAGCGTTATTTCGTGCTAGAGTACACGGCAATCGGCCACATGGCGAAGTTGCAAAACAGTACGAGCGGCCTGCTCAAACGGTTTCTTTGCGCTACGGGTGGGGCTGTACGATAATAGATGTTCGCCGGCCACATGGCGAAGTAGCAACGCGGCGGTCTGCAAAACCGCTACTGGGTGGGTGCAACTCCCACTGTGGCCTCCAAATAATATGGTACCTATCGAAGGGGTAATCCTTGGGCTCGTCACGGCAGTGCTCTTTTCCTGCTTCGCTCTGATGGGACGTTCAATGTCTACGGGAAGCGAATCGCCGCTATCTTCCTCGTTTATCTACGGAGCCTACGCCTCTGTTTTTGCAGTCCCTCTTCTCTGGTACGGAGAATGGGAATTCTCCGACATGAGTTACGTTGTGATACTTATCACAGTGATTGCGACGTTCTTCTATGGCATGTACGACACATTCCAGTTTTTTGCAAGAAAGCATATTCAAGCGTCGCAGTACACGGTGATGTTCCAGGTCCTCCCGATTATTGTGCTCGTGGGCTCGGCGCTGTTTTTGAATGAAACCGTCTACGTCGAGAAAGTCGGTGCAATGGGGCTCATTATTCTCGGAAATATAGTTGCGCTCTCACACAACTTTCGGACGATTCCTCGTCGCGGGCTCGCGTTCATGGCCATAACGGTTGTTTCTGTAGCATTCGCGTACGTTGCGGATAAAGCTGTGCTGCATCACTATCCAATCGGTTTTTACGCGTTTCTTATGTTTGTGGCGCCATCGGCATATGTTCTGGGAGCAATGCTTGTTGTGAGGGAACCATTTCGCAACGTCGTTACTGAATTCAAACGTGCCTCGTGGAAGTTGCCCATAATCAGTATTCTCGGGGTGGTGGGATACTTTTCTTTTCTCTTGACCCTGAGTAAAGTCGACGCGTCCATCGCGGTCACGCTGGCGTACACCTCAACCGTCCTCACTACGATTGGCGGAATAGTAATCCTGAAAGAGAGGGATGGGCTAATGCGTAAGATTATCGGCGCCTTCGTCGTATTCACCGGCGTCGCGCTCCTTGCGAACCTCTAGCTTCTTGTTAAATCGTCTATGCGCTGACGGTTCTTTTCGCCATAGTCGATTTCAAAATCAAACGTAGGTAAGAACTTCATGGCGGCATTCTTCTTCACATACTCGCGAAAATCGGAGCGGCTGCGTTTGGCAAATTGCAGCACTTTGTCCTCATACTTTTCTGGAAGCACGGAGAGGAAGATGCTCACGTTTTTGAGGTCGGGGGAGACGTCGGCGCGCGTCACTGTGACGAGCGATTGTCCGTTGCTCTCGCGCGCAAAGAAATCCGCAGCAAGATGTGCGAGGATTTCAGCGACCTGTATTTGTCGGCGGCTTGGCATACTCAGACTATTTTTGAAGTAAAGCACTCTATGATATCGCCCTCGGCCGGTTCAAATGAGCTTTCGAGCTGTGCACCAAATTCCGACGGGGCTTCAGCGCGGTCGACGTTTTGCTTGTTGGCCTGGATGTTGAGAAGCTTTCCTTCGCCTACGACGACCTTGCGGCGCACGATGCGGACCGTCGAGTTCTTGCCAAGATAGCCTTCGGAGATTGCGCCTCCAAATACGTGCTCGTCTTTGCGTGAAGAAAAAACTTTCAGTATCTTCGCGCGGCCCACGATTTCTTCGACAGTGCGCTTGGGCTGCGCACTACGAAGCAGCTCTTCCATGCGCTCGGTGAGCTTGTATATGATGTTGAAAAATTCGAATTGCACGTTGCGCTCTCTCGCGAGAGGTTCGGCGACTGAGTCAATGCCGACATTGAATCCTATGATGAGTGCGTGCGCAGAGCCGGCAAGCGCCGTCTTCACGTCGCCTTCGGAGATGTTGCCGATACCGGATTGCACGATGGAGACACGAGCATACTCATCGCCGAGTCGAGCGATCT
>VMEY01000030.1:0-7567 GCA_007375785.1 Parcubacteria group bacterium Athens0416_74
ACTCAAGCATAGTGACGCGTGGCAACGTGCTCGATGCGCTTGCCAAAATACAAGAGTCCGGGGCAGCTACCGCGCAGATACTCCGAGAGCGGTCGTGGTGCTTCCTTGGAAGCACCACATCGTGCACGCCGCAGGACGTGCTACTTCCCACAGTAGATGTGGACAATCACAGCACACCTCGACCATCTCTCTCTTCTCGCAATATCCTAGGCGATGTGCGACATATACTGACGGAGTCCGGCATCATATTCGCCCCACATGAGCCGCTCTACCTACTTGCCCAAAACTCGTGCGTAAAGGAACGACCGAATACCGCGCCATTCTACACACTCGGCACTTCTCACACGGCGGAGACGCCCGGATACTTCTCCGTGCTATATATCGGAGACATCCATGCTCTCAAAACGGCTCCGCACGCTTCCTTCCCCTTTTTCAACTTTTTCGCCAAGCGCGGAGTCGAACTGGTCCCGATTCGACCACTCGACTACTACCACTGCCCCGAAGCCGGGCGTGATTCCGGGATTATTCTTGCTATGGCAAACACTCGCGCATTTGCCCTAAAGAACACTCTGGGTGCTAATGTGCCGAAGGAATACCGGACTGTACTCGCCGCACTGGAGCGCACGCTTTCGTCGGACGAAATAAGTGAGGGCGATGTTGCCGAATATGTAGCGACGGTCTCGACCCCGGAAATACTTGCGCGTATGAGCGACACGACGCGCAACGAATTTATCGATTCATACCTTCAATTTGCATATAGAAATCTGGGTATGTTCCAGGATATTCGGGAAATTGCTCGCATAGAAGACGGCAACCTCTCTCTTATGAAACTGGGTGTTGAGATTGACTTTGACGCAGTCAATTTCTTCTACGCGCGGAGCGGCTTTGTATCGCTTCTTGGCGGCGATAATGCATCTGCTGCCGGAGATCACGCCGCTCTCTTCGAACCAAACCGTCTGCGGGATACCGAGCAGCCGGTTGTGCGGTTATCGGATTTTCCGCGTACGCAAGAGACTCAGCAGCGATTCATACGCGACTACTCTTCTTTTAATAAAGTATACGACATGTCGGCTCGTGAATCGCGATGATGGATCTTCTTTCGTCGCGAATGTCAGTACGTACATACGCGGCCTGCGCGGTATTCGCACTCGGTACCGTATTCTCACTCTCTCTCTTTCTCCGATACCAAGAGGAACAGACGGCTGCCGATGCGTTCTTTTCGTCCGTTCTCCACATGATGGGCACTCATGAAACCGTCGTAGTGCGAGGCGAAGCATTAAGAATCATCGACGGAAAAGTGGAAACTGAGAACGGCACGGCGGCATTTCCGAGCGCAGAGAGAAAAGCGCTTCGCATTGCGTACGCACGTGCACTTGCACGGCGCGACCCAATCCTCGGAATACCCGGCAATGACCCTCGGTTTCTCGCTGAATCGGTGAATCAACTTTCTGAAGTCATGGACGCACTTGTGAAGAAACAAACGTCTGCGCAAGACGCATCGTCCGTGCGCTCTATGTATCCGATTCGCTTCCTGCAATCACTCGCCGCGCTCGAAGAATCTCGAATTGCATTTATCGAGTCGGGCAGCGACGCAGACGAGCTAGCCTACCGTGCCGCACTTTCGCGCACGCTAGCCGCAGGACGCTTCGATAGCACCAGTTTAGATAGGGCACTTGCTGTAGTGGCCGCCGGAGAAGAGATGCGCTTTCAAGGATTTGGCGGACCCATTTCAATACGAAGTATGCGAGATGCAACTCGCAGTATAGAGACTCAGTTTGGGGAGCTGGAGAACCAAGCACGGAGACTCGACATGTGCCTCGGCGGCGACGTGGATTCCTGTTATCCGAGCACGCTCGTGGTGGACCGCGCATTCACTGAGTTCCCCAAGGAAACTCCGCGTGTATCTGGCTCGGCACGCTCGCGCATCAGAGAAGTGACTGCCCTCTATGCACAAACGACGACAAAACGGGCCTCTCCCGTATTTACGGACGGGACTCCTATTGTCCTCACGCAAAGCACTTGTCTGAGTGAACTCCCTCCCCCCTATGTTGTGCTGCTCGGAGGAACATCGCCATGGGGAATTGCCCCGATATGGTACGTGGCGGATATTTACTTCTCCCCGACCAAGGGCTCGGATGCGGTCATACTTCAGTACCTCGCTGAAAATCACGATATACACTACGGCCGTATTAATCCCATGATGTTCTACACATGCCCCGACATGGGAGTTGATCTCGCAAAGGCATGGGCCGTCCGCTCTACCGCAGAATTCGCCCTAGAACACCCCGAGGTAGCGCCCACACATCGCGAACGATTGCTATCCCACGGGGATATTTGGTACGAGTCGGATGCGTATGCATACATGCGCGCGGCGCTCGCAGAAACTCCGATACAACGCACTACCTTGACCGTACGCGAAGAACTCGAGTTCGTTGCACTTCTTTGGAACAGAAACGGTGTGGGGCTCGACGGGGTCTTGGCCAGCATCGTTCGCACCGAAAGCAATAGGCTCGACATGTATGAAAGAGGGGTCCCGTTCGACGTGAGTGCAAAAACCAATCTTCTTACGAGGAGCGCCATCCCTACCCTCCTTCTTTCAGATGGACAATCTATCGATATTTTGCATGCGCAATCAGGTACGGACATTCGCGCCAGCGATTTTCTCACCACACTTACGACGTATGGAGATATGCGCAACATCGTACCTCACGCTCGCATAGTCCACGACCTTCGCGAATTTCTTATTTTTGAAGGAGTCTCGCTATAGGAGCAAGGTGCAGCGAGATACCTTTCGCTCAAGGCCGCGCTTCACAACGCATGCGAAGCTCTCGCGGGATTTGCGCGCAGAATCTCTCCTTCTCTGATGTATCTCCGAAGATGAAGTTGGCGGTATCTGCGAGAGAAGTCAGACACTCTACCTGGTGAAGCGCGGGAGCATTCATGCAAAATGTTATTGCCTTCGATCCATCCACCCTATCTTCCTCTAAGATAGCGCGCGCGCCACTCGCGTAACACATCGGTCTCCAGGGCTCTCTCACCTCTCCACACAGAGACAGAGCTTGCGATGAATCCCCGAGCGTGAATCTGCCCGAAAGAGTGAGAGCCGCTTCGTAACATGCAATCTCTTCCTGACTATTCGGCTGACCCGAACAAAACTGTGCGATGCCTTCACCTGTCTTCAGTTCCTCGCGAAAAAACGGCCAGCTCTCACGTAAGCACGCGCCTTCATACTCATCTTTCTGGTACCTCGCGCAAAACGAGCGCACTGTTTCCTTCGTAGGTTTTACCGGCATGCGTTCGATGAGAAGAAAGTCATCCGGTTCTAGCGGCTGGTAGATCTGCATGTACACGCCTTCGCGACACACTCGTTTCAGTGCCTCCGGCATCGTGTTTTCACACAAAGAAAGAGAGGAGGGTATGTCCGCGTCAGAAATGAACATGTACAAATGACCCATACCATGGCTGCAAATGGCCGTGTCCAAGTCGGTCGGATTCCATCCTTCTCGCGGCGCACATGCCCTCGTAAAATCAGGAATAAGTTTCTGGAGCGTTACAGAATCCAACACCTCGGCTCTAAACCTCCCGCCCAAAACGCCATGAATAAACCCGTTGGAACACAGCCCATCCGCAGGGTTCAATGGTATGGCATCGACCCAGCGTTCGGGATCTTCTGCGACAATTCTCTCTCCGAGTTTATGCGCAAGCACGTGACAAAATTGGTACGCAGGGTCGATTGCCCGGACCTGGCGTACCACTTCGAAGGCACTTTCGAGAGAATGGCTGGGCAGCAACCTTGGAATCTCTCGTTCGTAACACTCGGCGTGTCCCAGTTCGCCTGAACAGATCTTCACAATACGCTGCGCCTCACTATGGGCAGAGCGTGCACCAGCGGAAAATACGAGTGCAAAAGCGCATGCAGAAATTACGAAGAAGGCGCTTACGGTCAAGACGGGCTTCATAGCGGGGATTCCAATACGTTCACCAAATTTGCCTCGTTGCGCGCATAGGCAAGGCAGAAATCTCGCTCCTTCTGAGGTAAGCCGTCGCACAATGCCTCTCCATCGCCTATCTTCCCTGCGCCCCCCCGTGAAAGGGAGTTCGCCGCATACGCCCTGCAGTAGAGTCGCTCAAGACGATCGGAAGAAGTTGCATCGCACAATTCTCTCGAGCGCGCCGCATCAAAATCGGTAGCCGGATTCGTTATATTGCCGATACCTTGGAAGCACTCGCGACGCAGCGCTTTCGTATCTGTCATTTCCCTGCAGTAGGCACCAAGCTGCGCAAATGATTTTTCGGTACTTTCAGCGTGGAGGATCGCAATGTGCCACCATTGAGGCTGCCAGAATGCACACGAAGCACGGTACCTCGATTCTATACTGACGCACGGCTTATACAAATCATCTCCAGAATCTACCGCTCGCAGTTGTCCTTGCCTGCCCAGCATCGTTTGCATGTTGTATTCCATGAACACACCGCCATAGCATCCTCCAATGGGATCATTGTAAGGAAGCGCAGCACATTCCCTGAGTGATCTAAACAGGGATTCATCGTCATATCCAAGATAGGCGAAAATTCCGTGCCCTATACCGTGCTGACATGACAGCGGACTTTCGACAAGAGATTCGATACAGCCCTCGTTGAGCTCGCTGACGACGGAGAGCCCGTGCGATGCGATAGAATTACCCATGAATTCATGGAAGCATCCGTATGAGAAGCGGGCGTCGCACACAGATAGCCCGGCATTATCCTCGACAGCAAAGAGGGCCGCGCCAAACGCATGCGCACTCGTATGCTGGTCCTCCGGAGTCATATCTTTTATCTCCTCCGCGAGCGCGGCGTACGCCGCTTTACCGCCGAGCGCTCGTATTTTTTCCGTCCATACTCTCTGGCTCTCACTCGGTTGTCTGTTCACCCACGAGCCCTGAGTCTCTGCCGCATTCTGACGTACTACGATGCCCCCTGCCCCGAGTACAACGCACAACGTAATCGCCATAAAGGTACGTCGTGTCATATACCTAAGACCGTGCACTCTTTACGCTCCTCTTCCGGTATACGTGCGCACAGCGCGCTTCGCTCTGAAGTCACAGCATAGCTCTGGATATTGCGCGCAAGGCTTCTGTAGCACGCGCTTTGCATTTCTGACTCGGGAACAAGTCCACAAAATCGAAAGCTTGCATTGGGATCATTTTCACCGCCCCAAAATACCGACGACAAAGCTTCGGAGATGCATGCTGAACGACCGTCGACTGCGGGAGCATACGCGCACCATTCTATCGCGAGCGCATACACGAAATCGGGGAGCTGATCGACACTGCGTATGTCGCGCGCTCCTGCGAGCGGTATGAACTCCTTTCCAAAGCCGCCAAAGCACGCATCGCGCAACTCCTTCTGCGATGGTGGGAGAGCATCGCAGAACGCAAATGCTTTTGTGAATTGTGTTGGATCGGGTCGTCCCAAGTCGATGTCTGCCAGTTCCCACAGCCGTGGTGTGAGGTAGACGAGACACAACGGTTTTATTTCGCTTGGAATAACGTCGCTCGTGCACGGCGCAAGGGGTGCATCCTCACTCAAGTATCGTGACCTACTTGCAAGCCAGGCATCTCTGTCATGACCACCTCCACCCATGAGCTCCATCACTGCTCCACCAACGCATTCTATGTACTCACGCTCATGGTATTCCTCGGTCCCCGTCTGCTTACAGAGCGCAATCGTGGGCTCTAAGTCGTATCCGTAAAAGGCAAAAATGCCGTGACCCAGTCCGTGGTAACACATGGTGTAAGCGCCGGGACCTCCCGGTGCTTTTTTACACGCATCTCGAATGAGCAGGAGTGCGGGCTCGCCGCCAAACTCGTTGAGTGCTCCTATGACGATGGCATGCGAGCAAGCATTGCGAAAGTCTTGCGTACAAATCCCGATGCCATCAACGCCACGTTGTTTATACAATTCATCTCCCACCACGTGCCCAAGGAGATGCAAGTCGGTATTTGGGGGCAAATTCACGCGTTTCAATACGACAAACGCATACTCTGCACCTTTTGTATCCGCAAGAGCGACAAAACGGTCCGAAAGTTCTTTAAAATCTTTTGCCCCGCGAGCTATCGAAGCGGCTTCAGCGTATTTCTGTGCCCCACTAAAGATGTAGGCGGCGTACAGCGCGAGCGGTATAAGAACGAGAATCGCCACGTACCTCACCGCAGGCAGTATCATTGCCCGCATTGTATACGAAACCTTATTCACGAGCGAACAGAGCGTTCAAGAGACCTACGAGACCCGTATAGATTGAGCGAATTCCTCCATGTGCGTACCCATCCGCAAACAAATACTCGCCCTTATCAACCAATTCTTCCGGACCTTTTTCGACTTCAGGAATTATTGGGTTATCTAGAATGTACTGGTCTTTACGTGTGCCCGTTAGCTGCCAGGAGACCTGTTTGCCCGCAATTCCACCGCCAATTTCAAAACTATTATCGGACACTTCACGTTTGACATGGAGTAATGGCATCGGCGCACCGATAGGTTTTACCTGGTACCGAAAGTCCGCGTTAAGTGCTTCGAAGTAGGCCGGCAGAACAACTCGGGCCTCACCGTTCTTGTCGAGCGTCACTATACCGTCGTAGAGATTCTTTGCGTCAGGCGACTCCAAAAATGAGTGGAACAGAAGTTTATTGAACGGGTCGAGCGGATGGTCGATGACAAACGTACCGGAGCCTTTCGATATGTGACCGGCGACACTGAGACCTCCCGCGACAGACGCATTCCTCGTGAAGGTCGTCTGATATGTGCTCTGCGAGTAGTAAGTACTTTGTGAATAGTAGGTACCTTGATAGTAGGCCTGGTAGTACGCTTGATAATATGCCTGATAGTAGGCTTGATAATATGCTTGAGAATAGTATGCGCCCTGGCCATAATAGGCACCCTGGAAATATGCATGCGCGCTAAGAGGTACACCCAGTGTGATGAGGAAACATATACTGAGTCTTACAATTATTCGCATAGCGGTTCATAAAGGCATTCGCCTCTATCTACTTCTTCCTTAGGTCCTTTCCATACCTCATTAATCACGGGATTCTTCAGTATGTATGGGTCATGACGAATACCGGTGATTTGCCACGATACTCTTCCCCCGGGTGTCCCACCAGCGATAGCGAATCGGTTTTCCCCCTCTGTCTCTTTTACATACAGCCCGGGCATTGCCTCATCCAGAGGAAAATACTGATACCTCGGCGTCTTATTGAGCGCATCAAAATACTCAGGCAACTCTATGACCGCTTCCCCATTCTCATCCAGCTGCGCGATTCCGTCGTAGAGATTCTTCACGTCAGGCGACTCGACAAACGAGTGGTACAGGAGTTTGTTTTTTGGGTCGAGTGGGTGATCGATGACGAATGTGCCCGCGCCTTTGGAGAGGGCGCCCGAAATCGCGAGATTGCCCCTAAACTGAACATTCCCGGTGAGCTTTACCGCCGCGACCGCGCTTGGCACGAGTATCACGAGGAGCACGAAAAGTCTGATACTGACAGCAGAGATTTTCATATGTTATTGCGCATAGCATTCATCGCACACATAT
>VMEY01000030.1:7594-10092 GCA_007375785.1 Parcubacteria group bacterium Athens0416_74
ATCGCACACATATTCTCCCTTATCGACAATTTCATCGGGACCCTTCTCGACCTCCGGAACTATCGGATACGCTTCGATAAATCTATCGTGGCGGATACCCGTAACCTGCCAAGACACCCTCCCATTGGGAGTACCGCCTGATATGCGAATCGCGATTGCGCCCAAAAGGTCGAGATAGCGCCTATGGACCTCTTTAGATAGGTGGAGCTCAGGCATGGGTCCACCAATCGGAGTACCGAGGTACCGAAAATCTTTGTTGAGTGCCAAAAAATATGTAGGCAACTCTATGACCGCTTCCCCATTCTCATCCAGCTGCGCAATCCCGTCGTAGAGATTCTTTACATCGGGCGACTCGACGAATGAATGGTAGAGGAGTTTGTTTTTTGGGTCGAGCGGGTGGTCGATGACGAATGTGCCGGAGCCTTTGGAGAGGGCGCCGAGCACGCTCGCGAGGCCCGTAATGTTGCTCGTCTCTGTAATAGTGACTGCGCCTACCAACAAAGGGACCCCTATCAAAGCAGCCATCACTGTTGCAACCATCATCTTCCGGGCTCGAGTATGCATATGGTGTTGTGCTTGCATTATATAGCACTGAGTACCACCACCTAATCTGGGGCACTACTTCTACTTTTCATCAATAACATGCGTACCTGCTGCATCACCGTCTTGATCCGGCCGCAGATTAGCCCACTTCGAGAAGTCGAAGCGGCTCGCTATGAGGCGCACCGATATGGAGCTGCTTTCTGTGCCGTAAATAGTGAGCGTGTTCGTGCTCGCATCTTCTACATAGTACGCTCGGCCGTCGAACGACGGCGTGAGTGATGTCACAAGACTCCCCCATCCTTTTCCGAAATCTGTTACCTGATAGAACAACCATAAATCACTGCCCGGTATCAGCGAATCAAAATCGATAACGTACGCGTACATATGTCGCTCCGTATCCCATACCGACGGTTTTACCTTGAGTGTCACCTCCTCTTTTATACCCACCGTAGAGTGACCGTATGTCGCGTACTTGATGCCGCCTATGGTGTACACGGGGTCGATAGTCGAGACGTCGAGCTTACCTATAATTTTGATGTCTCCGTAGAATGTCGAGGTTGCCGTACCCATGCCCGTTGCACCGTTGGCGCCGACGAACAAGAGGCCCGATGCGGAGAGCTGCTGCGAAGGTGATGTCGTACCAACGCCAACACGACCACTCGGTGTAAAAGTAACGGCCGGCGTCGTCGATGTCGCGGATGCGGTGGAAGTGGCAATGTAGAGGAAATTGTTAATACTGCGGAATGTCCACGCATCGCCAGTTACCGATGTGTCGGTGAGAGCGAGCTGAGGAAGCGTCGCGTGAGCAGCCGTAAGGGGCCATAGCGGTGTCGACGTGCCTACACCGAGCGCAGTCTCCACGACGAGCTTGCCGGTACCGCTTGGCGTGCCACTTGGACACGAACCTCCTGCGCAGACCCAGAGATTGTCATCGTTGAGACGAGCATCGTCACCGGAAGGATTGATGATGACATCTCCCGACGAGTCAGTCTGTATTTCAGTGACACGCGTCGTATCGTACGCAACAGCAAATTGCGCGGCGGACGCCGCCTGTTCGACTGCAAACCTCCGGAGCGGAGTCGACGTACCGACGCCAAGCGTGCCTACCGCAAATAGATTGCCAGCAGAGTCGAACGTACTTGTCGCAGACCCACCGAAATATGCCCGACTAAATACAGAAAGTTGAGACGTCGAAGCTAGGTTGAAATACGCTGAGCCGCTTATCGTGAGCGCAGTCGATGACGCATACGGGAAAGTATTGGCGCTCGTCGCTGTAGAGGTGATTGCTCCCGCAATATTGAGTGCGCCACCGAAAGTATTTGTGCCGGCGGTCGTAAATGTACCAGCCACAGCGAGTGTCGCAGAAGGTGACGTGGTGCCGATACCGACATTCCCTGACGAAGAAATCATCAGGTACGAGGTACTGCTCGAGGAGCTCGCTATTTCAAAAATTGGGTACGTCTGCCCCGCTGTAGCTTGAACAGCAAGCTTCGCCCACGGGGTCGTCGTACCGACGCCAAACTTACCGGAAATCGTCGATGCCGTAGTCGTGCCAGTGACCACGAGGGTTCCATTAATAGTCGTCGTGTCGGTCGCTGAGTCGCCAAGCGTCGTATTCCCCTCTACGGTAAACGATGATGCCGACGTCGTGGAGAGCGTGACCGAACCGACCGATGTGAGATTGTTTACGAATACATCGCCCTCCGCATCCACAAGAAATTTCACCGAGCCATTGACCATGGCAGAGAAGAGATTACTATCGCCCGTCGCGCTAGCCGGATTAATCACGAGCGCGGCGTCAAACGCCGCTGAGTTTGCCGCCCCTGTCGTCCACGAAGAGAATGTATGCGCGATACTCGGCGCGCGAGTAGCAAGCAGGCCGCCGGAAAATGTGGACGTTATAATGATCGCTCCAAAAGGACCCGGCCATCTGGTGAGAAGAGAATTTTGTGATC
>VMEY01000031.1 GCA_007375785.1 Parcubacteria group bacterium Athens0416_74
CATCTCTTGCTTCACGCTTGGCACGATGACGTCGGAGATAGACCACGTGATACCCGCATGCGTCGCATAGCGGAATCCGAATGCCTTTATCTTGTCGAGAATCGCCGGGATACCGTCGAGCGAGTAGTGCGTGACGAGATTGTGCACGAGTGCGCTCATGCGCTTGTTGGTGATTTCTTCGTTGATGTACGGGAAGTCATTGGGCAAGACCGAGTTGAAGAGGAGGCGTCCGACAGTAGTCTCGAAGACTTTGCCTTCATACTGTGCGTACTTTTTGTTTTCGCTCGGAAGCACCATGATTTTCGCGCGCAAATCGATTGCGCCGAAGTCGAATGCGGTGATCGCGGCGTTGGTGGTCGGGAATGATTTCTTCTCTCCCTTGAGACCATCGATAGACTTGGTCATCCAGTAGCAGCCGAGCACGATGTCGAGAAGCTTCGATGCCACGACGACGTCGCCGGAGCCCGGCTTGAGGACGTTCTTGTTGGCCGACATGATCTCTCGCGCTTCCATCTGAGCCGCCTCTGAGAGCGGTACGTGCACTGCCATCGCGTCGCCGTCGAAGTCTGCGTTGTATGCAGGGCAGACGAGCGGGTGTACCTGGATTGCATTGCCTTCGATGAGGACCGGGCGGAATGCCTGCATCGACTGGCGGTGCAGTGTCGGTGCGCGGTTGAGAAGGACGTATTTGTCCTGTATCGCCTCTTCGAGAATTGGCCACACTTCCGGTGCCTCGTCTTCAATGAGGCGTCCTGCACCGCGGATGTTGTATGCAAGTTCGCGAGCGAGAAGCCCCTGAATGACGAATGGGCGGAAGAGCTCGAGCACCATGTGCTTTGGAAGACCGCACTCATCGAGCGCAAGGTCAGGGCCGACGACGATGACGGAGCGGCCCGAGTAGTCGACGCGCTTACCGAGGAGGTTCTGACGGAGGTACCCGTGCTTACCCTTGAGGTAATCGGCGAGCGACTTGAGCGCACGGCGACGGCCTCCGAGGATACCGAGCACGCCCGCACCGCGACGCATGCTGTTGTCGAGGAGTGCATCTACCGCTTCTTGGAGAATGCGCTTTTCGTTGCGGAGGATGACTTCCGGAGCGTGAATCGCGAGCAAGCGCTTGAGGCGATTGTTGCGGTTGATGACGCGGCGGTAGAGGTCGTTGAGGTCCGACGATGCATGACGGCCGCCTTCAAGTGCGACCATCGGGCGGAGTGCCGGTGGGACGACGGGAAGACGGGTGAGGAACATCCACTCAGGGCGCACTTCTGCGCGCTTGAGCGCTTCGGAGAGTGCGAGGCGCTTTCGGAGCTTGTCCCTATCGGCTGCGCCGGAATTTTCGTATTCCTCGCGCACCTTCTTGATGAACGTATCGAGGTTGATGGATTTGAGAATCTGGTAGAGCGCTTCAGCACCGATAGCGGCACGGAACATCGCTCCGTACTTCACCGCAAAGAGGTGGTACGACGCTTCGTCGAAGACGACGCCCTCGCGAATCGATTCGATTTCTTTCTTCGCTTTCGTCGCCTTTTCTTTGATGTCGGTCTTTGCTTCGGGAGTCGGTGCGAGCTTCACTTTCTGCTGGAACTCCGCTTCGAGGTCTTTGAGAAGACGTGCGCGTTCTTCATCGTTGACCGAGGTCACGATGTATCCCGCGAAGTACACCACCTTCTCGACTTCAGCGGCGCTGAGGCCGAGCATGAGCGCGATGCGCGACGGGATGCCGCGGAGGAACCAGATGTGTGCGACCGGTGTCGCGAGGTCGATGTGGCCCATGCGCTCACGGCGCACGATGGCACGGGTGATTTCCACACCGCACTTTTCACAGACGATTCCTCGGAATCGGATACCGCGGTATTTGCCGCAGTAACATTCGTAATCCTTTTCAGGGCCGAATACGCGCTCGTCGAAAAGACCGTTCTTCTCGGGGCGCTGGGTGCGGTAGTTGATGGTCTCGGGCTTTGTTATCTCGCCGTACGACCATTCCATCATCCTGTCAGGAGAAGCAAGTCGCATCGCGACGGCTTCGAAATCCTGCGGAATCATGTCCTTTTTCTTTTGGAGTGACATATAGATTTTTTATGTTCGTGGCGATTAAAGCTCCGGAGCGTGTTCGAGGAACTCGATATCGATTCCAAGACCTCTCAAGTGTCTGACCAGGACATTGAATGTTGCCGGTGTGTTTGTCTCCTCGATGCGCTTGCCGGACACGATTGCGTCGAACGCGGCAGAACGGCCCAGGATGTCGTCGGATTTGATGGTGAGAATTTCTCGGAGCGAGTATGCGGCTCCGTATCCGAGGAATGCCCACACTTCCATTTCTCCCGCTTGCCGCTTGGGTCGACGCCCGCTTTCACGAGCTCGTCGCGGATCTCCTGCTCTGTAGCGCCGGCGAAGCTCGGGACGATAGCCTGGTAGCCTAGCATTTCAGCCGCGAGGCCGAGGTGGAGCTCAAGAATCTGTCCGAGGTTCATACGTGATGGCACGCCGAGCGGTGTGAGGATGATGTCTACCGGGTTACCTTCGGCATCAAACGGCATGTCTTCCTCAGGAAGAATGCGGGAGATGACACCCTTGTTACCGTGGCGTCCCGCGAGCTTGTCGCCCACTGAAATCGTGCGGAGCTGCGCGACTTCGATGTGTACGCGCTTGATGACGCCGCTCTCAAGCTGGTCGCCTGTCTCGCGCGAGAATACTTTCACGCCGATGACGCGACCGCGCTTCCCGCCTTCCATGCGCAGTGATGTATCTTTCACATCCTTGGCTTTCTCGCCGAAGATTGCATGGAGGAGTCGCTCTTCAGGTGTGAGCTGTGTCTCGCCCTTTGGGGTCACTTTACCGACGAGGATGTCACCGGGACGGACCTCGGCACCGATGCGGACTACGCCGTCTTCATCGAGGTTGCGGAGTTTGAATTCTGAAACGTTGGGGATGTCGTGTGTCGTGACTTCGGGACCGAGCTTTGTGTCGCGCACGACGCAGACAAATTCTTCCTGGTGGATTGAGGTGAGGCGCGCTTCTTTGGCGAGCTTCTCCGAGATGACGATGGCGTCTTCGAAGTTGGCGCCAAACCATGGGAGGAATGCGACGCGGACGTTCTGGCCGACCGCGAGCTGACCGCCGACAGATGTCGAAGTGTCGGCAAGGATAGCGCCTTTCTTCACATGGTCACCGACATTCACGAGCGGACGCTGGTGGAATGTAGTGAAGCCGTTGGTGCGAGAGAAGTTGACGAGGCTGTATTCCTTGGTCTTACCCTCGCCCTTTACCTTGATTACCTGCGCATCTGCGTAGGTCACCTCCCCTGCCTCTTCGGCAACGATGAGGCGTCCTGAGTCGCGCGCTGCGGCACTCTCGACACCGGTACCGACAAGCGGCGCCTCCGGGACGACGAGCGGCACAGCCTGCTTCATCATGTTTGAACCCATGAGTGCGCGGTTTGCGTCGTCGTTTTCGACGAATGGAATCATCGCTGTTGCGACGGAGAACGGCTGGTTGGTAGCGACTTCGATGAAGTCGACATCGGCGCGTTCAACGAGCGCCGGCTCTCCGCCCTTGCGGACTTCCACGAGGCTCGGCGTGATTTTTCCCGAATCGTCGCGCGCTGTCGCCGCATGCGCGATAGCATACTGCTCTTCTTCGAGCGCGTTGAGGTATTTTATTTCTTTCGTTATTTCTCCTTTCTCGACTTTCGCGTACGGAGTTTCGATGATGCCGAACTCGTTGGGACGAGCGTAGAGCGACATGTGCAAGACGAGACCGATGTTCTTACCTTCCGGTGTGTGAATCGGGCAGACACGACCGTAGTGCGATGAGTGCACGTCGCGCACCTCAAGGCCTGCGCGCTCCGATGTGAGACCGCCGCGACCGAGTGTCGAGAGTGTGCGGAGGTGCTCGATTTCATCGAGAGTGTTGTACTGCTGCATGAGCTGTGAGAGCTGGTCGGTGGTGAAGAATTCGCGGATTGCGGCCTGGAATGGGCGCGGATTGACGAACTGCACCGGTGTGACCGTCTCCGGGTCCACCATGGCCATACGGTCCTGGATGTTGCGCTTCATGCGCGAGAGACCGACGCGCATGCGCTGCTCGAGGAGCTCGCCCGCAAAGCGAACGCGGCGGAATCCGAGGTGGTCGATGTCGTCCGGTTCTGCATGCGGATTCACGTTGCTCTCTGCGATGTGCGTCACAATGCGGATGACGTCTTCGAGCGTGAGGGTCGAATTGGTGAGGTCGGCCTCTTTGGTCGAAAGACCGAAGCGGCGGTTGAAGTGGAAACGACCGACGCGTGAGAAGTCGTAGCGGTCGGACGAAAGAATACTCTCCACATGATCGCGAGCAGTGTCTGCGGTCGCGATATCACCATCGCGGAGTCGGCGGTAGATTTCGACAAACGATTCTTCCTGCGTCTTCGCGTGGTCGGCAGCGAGAGATGCAACGATAGCATCGCGCGCAGCTGGATTGCCCTCAAAGCGCTTGAGTATCGAGGCGTCGTCGGTAAGACCAAGTACGCGGAGCAGAGAGGTCACCGAGAAGCGGCGCTTGCGGTCTATCTTTACATAGAGACCACCGTCCGGGTCGGACTCGATTTCTATCCAGACGCCACGCGCCGGGATTATTTTTGCAGCATAGTAATCCTTCCCCTTATAAGGAATGGATTCGAAAAATACGCCGTATGAGCGCGCAAGCTGCGGGACCACGATGCGCTCGACACCGTTGATGATGAACGTGCCGTGAGCGGTCATCCATGGGAAATCCGCAAGGAATATCTCCTGCTCCTTCTCATCGCCCGTCGTCTTGTTTTTAAGCTTCACCACCATAGAGAGTGGTGCCTCGTAGGTCTTCATCGCGCGCTTCGCATACTGCTCATCCCAACGAAGGTCGCCAAAGGTAAACTTTACGAGTTTGAGCTCAAACTTTTTTCCCGAGTGATCGGAAATCGGAGAGAATTCCTTGAACACGCGCTCTGCGCCTCCTTCGACAAAGTCGGTGAACGACTTTATCTGGGATTCGACAAGCGACGGAAGCTTCACGAGAGGCTCGCGAAACTTTCCAAAAAACTTCTGCGGACGCACGTGAGCAGATGCCTTATGCGATGACTGAGCCATGTGGTGTTGGGGGCGTAGCTCCGCCTTCGCCAGCTGGCGAACGGCGGATCCTCGCCTCATGTGACTACATTATTAAATTTTTCTATGCAAAACCCGTGTCTTCCAACGGGACTTTTTTGCTCCACGCGCATCCGTGACTCAATCGGCAGAGGGCAAAGGTCGGCACAATATATATGAAGGGCTCGTGAGAGTCAAGAAATATGGATTGGCGGGTGCAAAAAAGTGGCGGCTCGGGATTGCTCCCGAGCCTTACCCATGTTGAGGGGTGTTGTGCGACGCTCAGTTCCGGGAGCAGAGGTGACGAACGCCCGCATAGTAGAATCCCGCGGGACCGTGACTGACCGAACGAAGCGAGAACGGCACCGGACGATCCAGATGGAAGCGCTCATCCGGACACGTGCCTGTTTCGAACGTACAACCGCAACGTCCGATATTGCCGGTGACTGCGCCCTTTACCTCTGCGGTGCAGACGAAGTGGGCGCGGGGCGCGCGTTCAGGATTGCTCCGAGGAGTGCCCCTGCCGGATGAATAGTGGCTTAGCATGACGTATTCCTTCCTTGTGCGTAAGCTCCACGATTCTTTGAAAAGAACGAACCGTTTGAGCTGCATGTACTATGTCTCACCATCGACACCTATGTCAACTTTGATATGTATAAAAAATAGCAGCGGGTCAACCGTAGTGGTCGCCCGCTGCAAACTTTGGATCATGGTTCCCTCCCGTCTCCGTCCGCGCGAATCAGCGTGCGGCGCTAAGGACAATCGTCCGAACGGGGCGTGCAGTCGCTGACGCAAACTGCGTCTCCGAAGCGCGTGCTGCCGAAGGGGTCGGCGTGTTCACGCGAACCACCTTGCCGTTGTAGACTTCGCATGGCACCGAGAGCCTCAAGCCTTCGAGCATGCGAGGGTGGAAATCCGGTCCAGCTTGAACCACCATGGGATCGCCATGGCTCTTGATTTCATCGTCAGTTATCCCGACGCCGTGCGGATGCCAGATTGCGGGCATGACGAAACTTCCTTCCTCTATGATGACGCCACAAGTACGTCGTTCTTCCCTCCGGCGACTATAACAGCTTTTTTTTATTTGGCAAGTCCACGCTTACCTTTCTTCCACTCATCTATTTTCGCGTGATTGCCGCTTTTGAGAACTGCCGGCACTTTGTATTTCTTCCCTTTCCATTCAAGAACTTCCGGACGCGTGTACACTTCGGGACTCGATACGCGCGATGCCTCGAGCGACTCTGCTTTCCCGAGTACCCCGTGGACAAATCGCGAGATGGCATCAATCATAGTCGCCGCAGGCAACTCCCCGCCGGTGAGCACATACGGGCCGACCGTGACTTTCTTCGCTTTCAGTATTTTTTGCACGCGCGCGTCGATACCTTCGTAATGTCCGCAGATAAAGACGATATCTTTCTTCTTTGAGAGCTTCTGCGCCATCGGCTCGTCGAACTGCGCACCGTCGGTGGCGAAGAAGATTATCTGCACCCCCTTCTTTTTTCCTACCGCTTTTTCGACTGCCCGAAGCATGCCGTCGGGCTCAAGCACCATGCCGGGGCCGCCGCCATAGGGCCTCCGGTCCACGCGACCATATTTATCTCGCGTAAAATCCTTGGGATCATAGAAAGAAACCTTGATGGTCTTTTTTTCCTGTGCCTTACCGAGTATCGAATCCTTGAGATACGGCTCGATAGAGCCCGGGAAAAGCGTCACGATGTGGAAATGAATCATACTCGGTTAGTAGAATGTGCCTTTGCGGCAGCCTGAATACAGCTGCCGCGGCGAGCCATGAAAGCTGTCGTAAACGAAGAATATAACGTATGCATGGAAGTTTTACACTATAACCGCCCGTCCAAGGCACATTTCACTACCGGGTCATATATGCCTCGGTGGATGCGAGCGGACTTATACTATGCAATATATCCTTGGAATTATCTAACGGGGTATACCCCGTGAGATATACGGATTTTCTTCCTCTCTTCCTTTTGCGACTGGTTACCATCATGAGGTTCGTCATATGAACCGAATGCTTTATCTCATGGGGTATACTTTGCCAATGATATTTCGGCACCGCTCTTTCTTTATCGCATCTCTTATTGCACTTGTCGTACAGGTAGCAGCAATATTCATCGCCAAGCTCGCCTATACCGGCATGGACTGTGGGTTGCTCGAGCGCCGCATCTGCTCATTCCCCGTGTTTCTCGAGGGTGTCACGGAGCTCGTCGCGTCCATCAATATGTACACGCTAGGAATCCCCACCATCTTACTCGCACTCCTCATCGGCGCCGGCTGGCGACTCTATTCGCAACTGCGACGCGACGGGATGAAGCCTACTGACCTTTTAGGTCGGTGATGATGTCGTCGACTGTCGTGTCACGTACGTACGGCTCAGACGGAGTCTCTGCCGCGCTTTCTTGATTGGAGCGACGCTCGCTTCCCTCCGGTTCTTCTATTTTGAGATTCACGCGTGCATCGTTTTTCATTCCGACGACGCGCAAGACCGTGCGGATGGCTTTTGCCGTCGCGCCGCTGCGCCCGATTACTTTGCCCATGTCGTCTTGATTGACCGAGAGCGTGAGGAGAACCCCCATCTCGTCTACCGTGCGGTTGATCTTCACATCTTCCGGCTTGTCTACGAGTGCCTTTATAACGTATTCAAGAAATGCCTGATCGCTTTCCATATCTGTCTTGCTATCTCTTAATAGGATTACTGTACAACAATTGCAAAGGCCGCGAAAGGCGGCCTTGCACGTTACTGAGCTGGTGCCTCTTCTCCGCCAGCTGGCGGATTCGGCTCCTCAGGGGCAGGCTCCGCAGCAGGTTCCTCCGCTGCTGGTGCCTCCTCGGGTGCGGCTTCCTCCGCAGGAGCTTCCGCAGCCGGGGCCTCAGGCGCCGCTTCCTCCGCAGGCTTTTCAGGCTCCACGAACTTCGGAAGGACGTTTATCTTCTTGCCTTTTATGATACCGGCGGATACGAACATATTGTGGACCGTGTCGCTCGGCTGAGCGCCGACCGATATCCAGTACTTGATCTTGGCCTCGTCGAGCTTTCGCTCTTTGCGGCGCGGGTCGTAGGTGCCTACGATATCAGTAAACTTGCCCGTCTTAGGACCTTCGGTGTGTTCCACCACAATAATGCGGTACGAGGGCATATTGATGCGCCCGACTCGCTGCATTCGTATCTTCAACATAAGTCGGGCCACTCTAACAGAGTTGGCATGCACCGTCAAATTGTGGCGTATTTAGCCCGTGCACGGTCACGGCGTACAAAAAGTTGAACCGGCGCAGTTGCCCGCGCCGGCTTCAATACGTTCAATTCGTCCTCTTGAGCCCCACGAGGCTAGCTGCCTCATCCACGGATTGGACGAATCGGCACTGTCGGACGCGCTCAGCGTCTTCCTCACTCCCACTGAAGACTGCGACGTTGAGCGAGTCGATGGAGCTTACGGTCCCAACGTTGTAGTAACCGAGTTGTCGGACCAAATTGGCAAGACCGATATCACGAACCGGTCTCGCATGGAACGTTTTCGCGGACATTGGCTATTTCCTCCTTCGCAAACTGTAAACCAACAAGGACTATTTCGCCACTTTGGCCGCCTCCTCAAATTTCACTGAAAGTAGTTTCGAGACGCCGTCATTGGACATGGTCACGCCATACAGCTCTCCGGCGGCGACCACGGCTGCTCTGTCTTGCATAATACGCGAAATGACTTAACTCACGGGACGTACCAGACTCACATTCAAAATCGATCAGCCGGCGCCCCGTAATGGGCACCGGCTCTATTTGCAGGCATGTCGTTGAGGCTTTTCGCCTAAGCGTGCGCAAGGCGCATCGCTGCCAGTCGCAACCAATTTGGCCACCAACTCCAGCTTCGACGAGCAATCCGACTCGCAGCCGCGGCCTTCATCTGTGACCGTATGTGCTCTGCCTCGTCCGCGTCGATTACCTCGAACATCGGGTGGGGATACGGAAACATCCTCTCGACGATGCGGCCACCGCCTAAAACATAGAAGGTGCCGGCGCTACGCTGAAAGGTGACGTGACCACCTTCGTTGTCGAGGACATAACTTTCGACTTCAAACACCGGGTGTCCCTCGTAAAAGGTGTCCCCACTGCGCGTCCACCACCCCGATTCCTTGAGGAGCCTTCCATCGATGTGCCGCTCCGGAAACATCCGGAGAAGTGTCCCGGGTGCCACCGGGAGAATCACAAAATTCTGACCCTGTCTCGTCATGACCAAATCCCTACGCTCTGCCAAGCCGCTCAATGCGACCTTTTCAACAGAGACTGATGCAATTGTAAGCACTTCTTAGCTACTTCGCCACTTTGGCCGCCTCCTCAAATTTCACTGAAAGTAGTTTCGAGACGCCGTCGTTCCCCATAGTGACGCCATACAGCTCTCCGGCGGCGACCGCTTCCACGCGCAGGAAGC
>VMEY01000032.1 GCA_007375785.1 Parcubacteria group bacterium Athens0416_74
GGTGGATTGTGTAGAAGGAGGCGCAATGCGTTCGCCGGACGCCATCCATGAGGAAATCGTAAAACTCACGAGATAATCGACTCCCTGCTACAATGCCCGCATGAACGTCCGTGAGAGTTTGCACGCAAAGTTGGCGGAAGCATTGAGAGCAGCCGGTGTCGAAAATGCTGCCGTGCATGTGGAGCATCCTGCCGATTTTTCCCATGGGGACTATGCGACCGGGGCGGCGCTGCAGTACGCCAAGCAAATCGGCCTTACACCAAGGGGGCTCGCTGAGCGCATCGTTGCTGCCCTCGTCGATGTGCCAGGCGTTGCTTCTATCGAGATAGCGGGCCCGGGCTTCATCAATTTCAGACTTTCGAGCGATGCACTTGCCGAGTCGGTCGTTGCAGCAAGAGAGAATGATATGTGGGGCTCTACAGAGGCGTACGGTGGCAAAAAGGTGATGGTCGAGTATACCGACCCGAATCCGTTTAAGGAGTTCCACATCGGCCACCTCATGAGCAATGCCATCGGAGAATCGCTCTCTCGGCTCTTTCAATTTTCTGGCGCTGAAGTGCATCGCGCTCTCTCGACCCGGGGAGTGCCGCGTCGCTCGGTATGGCATACACAGCAGGGGCGAAAGCGTATGAGGAAGACGCAACTGCAAAAGAAGAAATAGAAGCGATAAACAAAGCAGTATACGAGCACACTGATGCAGAAATCGACGATATCTATACCAAAGGTCGTGAAGCATCATTGAAACACTTCGAAGAATTGTATGAGATGCTCGGTACAAAATTCGACCACTACTTTTTTGAGAGCGATACTGCGATTCGCGGAGTAGCACTCGTCCGCTCGAACCCGGACATATTCGTGGAGAGCGATGGCGCCATCGTGTACCAGGGGGAAGACGAGGGGCTGCACACACGCGTATTTCTTACTTCCAAGGGACTGCCGACATACGAGGCCAAGGACCTTGGCCTCGCACAGATGAAGTCGGAGGTATGGGACGCAGATGTGCTTGTCACGGTGACCGCAAACGAACAGAAAGATTACTTCAAGGTCATGCTCGCCGCGATGCGCAAAGTTTCACCCAATGTCGCCGCAAAGGTGGTGCACGTGACCCACGGCATGATGCGGTTCGCAGAAGGGAAGATGTCGTCGCGTACCGGCAATGTGGTCACTGGCGAATCACTTTTAAACGAGCTCATTGAAGTCGCCAAGGTTCGCGCACAAGAGAGTCGTGCAGACAGCCCAGAGAGGCTCGCAAGAGATGTCGCGGTGGCTGCCATCAAATATCAGATTCTCAAGCAAGGCTCGGGAAAAGATATTATTTTCGACCGCGAACGGGCGCTCTCTGTGGAAGGAGACTCAGGACCGTATGTGCAGTATGCCCACGCACGCACGCATCAAATAGTAGAGAAAGCATCGGCGTCGAATGTGGTGCCGCGTTTTGATGCAGATGCGCCAGTCCATGAAATAGCGCGTCTCCTGCATCGTTTTCCTGAAATAGTGGAGTACGCAACAGAGCAGAAAGAGTCGCATATCGTGACGAGCTACCTCATAGAGCTCGCTGCGACATTCAACAGTTGGTACGCGCAGGAGCAGATACTCGACGGTACGCCTGCAGCGGCACACAAGGTGGCCCTCACCGATGCGGTACGCCGCACGCTCAAAAACGGTCTTTGGATACTTGGTATCCCAGCGCCGGAGAAGATGTAAGAAGAGTGCTTGCGAAAAAGTTTCTCAGGTATAGGCTGGTGCCAGCGTTGCGTAATCATCAACAACCGCAACAGCTGCAGAGAGGCTGAAATGTCAGACAGACTTACTGATGCAGCTCGCGAGCGAATCGAAAGGTTCGCAAGCGAGCATGGCACGGAAGTGCCGCCGATTCCGCATCTCGACTTCGGGTCAGAGGTCCTGCCCGACGATGTGCGGGCGCGCATCGAGGACCATACTGTTCACTTCGGTGCGCCGGCGCGCACCTGAACATACTCCTCCCGGGGAGTACAAAGCCGACGCTTCTCGCGTCGGCTCATGTTTTGCCTGTCTACCGTACGGCAGGCTACAATGACCCACATGTCCGAATCTCAGAAAAGCGACGTATCTAAGCGCGAAGAGGCTACGCTCGCGTTTTGGAAGGAACACCAGATTTTCGAAAAATCGGTACAAAAGCCCGCTCCGCTTGGAGAGTACGTTTTCTATGACGGGCCACCATTTGCCACGGGGCTCCCGCACTACGGGCACATCCTCGCATCCGTAGTAAAGGATGCGGTGCCGCGCTATTTTACGATGCGAGGCTACAGCGTACCGCGCGTATGGGGATGGGATTGTCACGGACTCCCGATTGAAAACATCGTAGAAAAAGAGCTTGGCTTCAAGCACAAGAAGGACATCCTCGAGATAGGGGTCGCGAAGTTCAACGAGCTCTGCCGCTCGAAAGTATTCACCTATGCGGATGAGTGGAAAAAGGTCATACCGCGTATCGGCCGTTGGGCAGACATGGAGAAGCCATATTTCACGATGAGCCGCGATTTCATGGAAAGCGTGTGGTGGGCTTTCAAACAGATTTACGACAAGGGGCTTGTCTACGAAGACTACCGTTCGATGCATATCTGTCCTCGCTGCGAGACGACGCTTTCACAAAGTGAAGTTGCGGAGGGATACAAAGATGTGAAAGACTTGGCCGTGACTGCGAAGTTTAAAGTCAAAAATCCCGAGAAACTGGGACTTTCGGGAGATGTGTATGTTCTCGCGTGGACAACAACGCCGTGGACGCTACCTGGTAACGTCGCGCTCGCGGTCGGGGCAGATATTAGATACGCCGCATTTCAACTCTCAAACCCAATCGAATCAACGAGAGAAGAGGGGGGTGCGTCAAACGAAATCATCTATGGGCCGATGCTTATTTGTGCACAAGAGCGCGTCAATGATTTGGTGATAGCACACAAAAAAGTTCACACGAAGACTTTCTCTGGCTTGGATTTGGTCGGGTTGGAGTATGAACCGCTTTTCGATAGCTACTCCTCAGACGCCAATCTCAAAAATAAAGAGAATGGCTGGAAAGTGTATGCGGCGGATTTTGTTACAACCGAAGACGGTACGGGAGTGGTCCATATCGCACCCGCATTCGGCTCCGACGACATGGCGCTCGGTAAAAAAGAGAATCTTCCTTTCGTGCAGCACGTCGGCATGGACGGCATCATCAGGCCTGAAGTGAAGGAGCTTGCGGGACTTTCGGTAAAGCCGATAGACGATGTTCAATCGACCGATGTCGCGGTCATAAAGTATCTGGCTGAAAAAGGGCGGCTCTTCTCGAAAGAAAAGTACGAGCACTCGTACCCGCACTGTTGGCGCTGCGATACGCCGCTTATCAACTACGCGACCTCTTCGTGGTTTGTGAGAATCGAAGATCAGAAATCCGCACTTCTCAAAAATGCCGCGCCCATCAACTGGTCTCCCGAGCACATCAAAGAGGGGAGGTGGGGCAAGTGGCTCGAAGGTGCGCGCGATTGGTCTATCTCGCGCCAGCGCTTCTGGGCGAGCGTGATACCGATATGGGTCTGCGAAAAGTGCAAAGCGAAGCGCGTATTTGGAAGTGCGGCAGAATTGGAAGAGGCCAGTGGAAAAAAAAGGCTACTTTTGAGAAGACATTTCCGGCCCAATTCATCGCGGAGAGTTTGGACCAAACGCGCGCATGGTTTTACTACCTCCACGTGCTCTCCACATCCATCTTTGGAAAAAACGCATTCAAGAATGTAATCGTCAACGGCATCGTGCTCGCCGAAGATGGCAAGAAGATGTCAAAGCGCTTGCAAAACTACCCTGACCCGATGGAAGTCGTGGAAAGATATGGAGCAGATGCACTTCGATACTACCTCCTTACGTCGCCTGTGGCGCGCGCAGAGAACCTCAATTTCTCGGAAAAGGGGGTTGATGAGGCGCTCAAAAAGAATATCGGACGACTGGGCAATGTGCTCGCGTTCTACCAGCTGTACGCCGACGACACGGTGCGCGATTGGAAGAGTGAGCACGTGCTCGATACATGGATTATCGCTCGACTCGATGCTCTCATTGAAGAGGTCACCAAGGCATTTGACACCTATCAGCTCGATGCGGCCACGCGTCCGCTCGCGCTCTTCATTGACGATCTCTCGGTCTGGTATCTGCGCCGCTCACGTGACCGCTTTAAAGAAGACGGAGAAGATAAAAAGGCAGCGCTCGCGACGACGCGCTTCGTGCTGCACCGGCTCTCGCTCGTGATGGCGCCATCGATGCCTTTCTTTGCGGAACACCTCTTCCAGTCAGTGCGCGAGGGTGAGGACGAGGAGAGTGTGCACCTGGCCTCCTGGCCGTCGGTCTCGTATCAGCCACGCTTCTGGGCGAAGCTCTTCGGGGGTAAGGACTCACGCTTGGTGCTCGAGGCGATGCAGGTTGCGCGCAATGTCGTATCAAGCGCTCTCGAAGAGCGCGATACGGCCGGCATAAAAGTACGTCAGCCGCTCTCCAAGCTCTCCATACCATCTTCTCTCAAGCTCGCGGAGGAGTACCTCGCAATCATTGCCGATGAGGTGAATGTGAAAAAAGTGGAGAGGCTTGGCGATGCCATAAAACTTGACGTTGAGATTACCGACGAATTGAAAGAGGAAGGTGTTGTTCGGGATACGATTCGCGAAATACAGGCGTTTCGCAAAGAGCAGGGACTCAAGCCGGGAACATCTGCTACGTATACGTTTGTAAAAGACGAACCTCGACGGAGTGTTATAGAAAAGAATCGGTCGAAGATAGAAGACACTACATCGACGATGATTGTGTTTGTGGAGTAGTCATGTATCAGAAATACAACACTGAGGCGCTGATTTTGGGGAGCCGTGAAAGCGGCGAGAGCGACCGCACCATCGTGCTCTTCAGCAAAGATTTCGGGCTTGTCCGTGCGCGCGCGACTGCCGTGCGCAGCGAGAAATCGAAGATGCGCTATGCGCTTCAAAATTACACGCTCTCCAATGTCTCGCTCGTAAGGGGAAAGCGGAGTTGGCGAGTAGCCGGCGCGACCGCGCTCCGGCTTGCGACCGCAGATGTCCGCGCGGTCGGCACATTTGCTCGTACATCGGAACTTGTCGTCAGGCTCGTCCATGGCGAAGAACAGAATCAATATCTCTACGCGGCTCTCGTGGAAGCGCATAGTGCTCTCATGCGTGAAAACGTAGAGGCATTTGGGACAATAGAAATTGTCTGTGTAGCCCGAGTCCTGTATTCGCTCGGCTACATATCCGCCGAAGCGCTCGAAACGGCACTTTTCACCCACACTGCGTATACGGGGGAGCACCTCATGGAGGCGGAGACGATGCGTGACAAGCTGCTTACCTCTATCAACAAAGCTATTGCGGAGACACAGCTCTGAGCTTAAGCTTCGCGCATGGTTACAATCAGTCCACTCGCGATTGCTACGACGGTGCATGTACCGGTACCGCTTTATACGTCCATACCCGTGGGGCGGATGACTGATGATGCCGGTGAGAGTTATGCAATCGTGCTGGGGCTCTCCAAAGATGTTATCGAGCAATTGAGAGAAAAATCAGTCGATACGAGTGATGAGGCACTTCAAAAAAACACGTCGGATTTTGAACGATTCGGTAAAGAGGGCGCATATGAGGAGTGGTACACAAAAGAACGAACTCCATTTGTCTTGCTGAGCAAAGATTCATCCCTTGCCGCTCTCGCGTGGTTTGGTCCAAAGGCGATTGGGAGAAAGTCATTGCGGCACCTTTCTGGTGAGGAGCTGAAAGAAGAATACAAACAAGACGAGAAGGAGTGGCATACTATCGTTTACAGGTCATACAATCCGTTCCGCGGTCGTCGACTTATGACACCGTTTGTGCAGTTTGCCCTCGACACGTACCGCAGCTTCTACCCGGATGCAAAAATATGGGCGGGTATCAGTCTCGATAATGCAGCGAGTATTGCACTCGCGCATAAATTGGGATTTAAAGAGGATAAAGCGTATACAGATGTGGCAAAGAACTGGACCGCAATGATTCTCAACTAATATGGCACGAGTAAAAATGAGCGAATACAAAGCAAAAAGAATTCTCTTTGGGGAGGGTTATAGCGGCGTGCAGCTGCGCACGGGTGATTCCATGGATATCCCGGGTGGGCGATGGGTCGCAAAAGTCGACCAGGGTGTAAAGAAGCGTTTTAAACAAGGACTTGTCTCTGTCGACAAGCCAGAGGCCGAGACACGTAGTGCAATCGCCGAGTGGGAGAAAAAAGGATTCACACAATTCATTCTTGAGCCGTACTTTGAGCACAAGACAGAGGAAGAACAGTACCTCTCACTTGAGAGGGTCCGCGATGGTGTGCGTGTGTTACACGCAACGGATGGAGGCGTGAATATCGAAGAGCACCCTGAGGCGGTCGGGCGCTTCGTCATTTCGGAGGAATCAGATATCGCAGGAATTGCGGCCAAGATCGGGCTTCCGGAGCCATTCCTCTTGCATGTGTATACGGTATTTAACTCGAGCCACTTTTCATTCCTAGAGATAAATCCACTCATAGTGCGAGGTGAGGATGTGTATGCGCTCGATGCGGCGGTGCTTGTTGACAGTGCTGCAGAGTTTTTCGCTTCCGGTATTTGGAGCGACGACGATGTCGTCAAAACGAAAGCAAAGCACGTCGCAGAGGAGCGTGTAGAGGCGCTTGCGGCCACGACTCCCGCGGCTCTCAAGCTTTCCGTAATCAATCCAGATGGCGCGCTTTTCTTTCTTCTCTCGGGCGGGGGAGGAAGTATCGTGATTGCTGATGAGGCACAGCTCGAGGGCGTTGGTCATTTGATTGCGAATTATGGAGAATACAGCGGTGGTCCGACTCGTGAGGAAACATACCTATATTCAAAAGAGATAATCGGCATGATGATTCAATCGAAAGCGCAGAAGAAAGCGCTTGTGATTGCGGGTGGGGTCGCAAATTTTACCGATGTGAAAAAGACGTTTCTCGGTATTATTGATGCGCTCAAAGAGCGCTCGGAGGAATTGCGGTCGCAGGGGATAAAGATTTTTGTTCGCCGCGGAGGTCCAAACGAAAAGATGGGGCTACAGCTCATGCGTGATTTCTTACAAGCTGAGGGACTCCTGGGCGCAGTGTACGGCTCGGATGTGGTTATTACACAGGCGGTAGACGATGCTATTCAATACATCCGTATATGAAGACCATACTTGAAGAAGTGAGGGCGGGCGCAGACGGGATTCTCGTCGTCGGAAATCATCCGCAGATTGTGCAAGCCATACTCGATTTTGATTACTTGGCAGGCAAGAAAAGTCCTTCAGTCGTCGGGATTATCTCAGGTACACGCAAGGCGCAGAAGTTTTTTTACGGTACCGGAGAAGTGCTCGTGCCGTGTTTCAAGAATGTTCGTGCGGTGCCCGAGACGCTGCGACCACGCGTGAAATGGATGCTCAACGCACAGTCGGGTCGACGTACCTTTGAGTCGACCGTTGCATTTTTTGAGACGTTTCCCGATGCGCTCGGCGGCCATCTGTTTGCAGAAAACGTGCCCGAGATTCATGCGACCGAGTTGATACGCCTCTTCGGAAAAAAATACATCATAGCGGGACCGTCCGGCGTGGGCATTCTCGTGTCCGGTGCGCTCAAGCTTGGTGCAATCGGCGGCACCGACGCGTCGCAGATACGAGTGAGCAAGCTGGCGACGCGCGGCTCTGTCGCAGTCGTGTCGACCTCGGGAGGAATGACCAACGAGCTCATTCGCGCAGTCTCCGGTGCCGGAAAACGGGTCTCTTTCTCCATATCTATCGGAGGTGACCGATTCCCGGTGACAGGGCTCTCCGATGTTCTCCGCTTGGCTGAGAGTGATGAAGATACAGAGGCTGTCGTGTATTTTGGGGAGCTCGGAGGCTCCGATGAATACGAGATAGTGGAGATGCTTGAGAAAAAAGAATTGACGAAGCCCATCGTTTGCTACATTGCGGGGGTTATCGATGAGGCTTTTGATGAACACATGCAGTTTGGGCATGCGAAAGCGCTCGTGGCTACAAAGGACCAAAGTGCTCGCGCGAAGCGAAGCGCTCTCAAGTCGGCCGGCGCCATAGCACCCGAGACATTCCCCGGGTTTCTCGCGGCACTTATGGAGCTGCCGCTTCCGGATATTCGTGATACCGTCGTGGATATGGACCCGCTCGAAAGTCGCAAGGCAAGTATCCTCTCGACGAGAGAGATAGTCGATTTGGATTCGGTGCCCGTTTTTGTGCAGGCGGGTGCGCTCGTGAAGCAAAAAGAAAATGCGTTTGCGGGAGCCGTGATGCACGCACTCCTTGGACGTGAGGTGTCTTCTGAGACAGTCGCATGTGTGGAAAATATATTTGAACTCCTCATCGATCACGGCGGTCAGGTCTCCGGCGCGGTCAACACGATGATAAGCGCCCGCGCGGGAAAGGATATGGTGTCATCGCTTGCGTCCGGTCTCCTTACGATAGGTCCGCGCTTCGGTGGCGCGGTAAATGAAGCGGCGCGAGCGTGGCTCGAGGGCAGTGAATCTGCCATACCAGCCTCGGAGTATGTGGAGAAGAAGACACGTGCCGGCGCGCTTCTGAGTGGCATTGGGCACCGCAAGTATCGTGTTGGGATTCCGGATCCGCGCGTTGCAGCTCTCTCAGAATTTGCGTCTTTGCTCGAAAAGCATCCGTACTATGATTTCGCGCGTGAGGTAGAGAAGGTGACGACGGGGAAAAACGGCAACCTGATACTCAACGTCGACGGCGTCATGGCAGCGCTCCTCCTCGACTTGCTCGCCGAGAAAGAAGGCATATTGAAGGCAGAGCTCCACGAGCTTGTGGATGCGGAATTTTTCAACGCGCTTTTTATAATTCCGCGCTCCGTTGGCTTCATTGCTCATTTTCTCGAGCAGAAACGCAACGATGAGGGGCTGTTCCGTCTTCCTGACGAGCTCTTGTTTGAGAAGAAAAGTGAAAAAAAGAAGGGAAAGTAGGGTGGGCGCGGGCTTCGGAGTGGTAGAATTGTTTGAATGGATGACTTTGAGCAGGAGAAAATAGAGCGCTTGCGGCGCGCAATGTACAGTCGCTCCCTCTCGGGGAATCTCAAGGAGCGCCCGCGACGTGATTTTGCCGGAGTAGACCCACTTGTCGGCGAGGATTGGGCAGAGGATGACGAGCCCCTTTCGGGTTCACGTGTGGCGCCGCGCGTCATTGGGTACACGCGCAAAGCGCTCTGGTGGCTCCTGGGAGCGTCGATAGCATTTTTTATTGTGGCCCTCGGTTTCTTCGTATACTACTTCACACTTGGCGGCGGAAGCGCCGCTGCAGCGCCCGGGAATATAGACATCACCATTTCGGGACCACCGCAAATTGCGAGCGGGGAGCCGACAAAGCTCCAGGTAGAGGTGACCAATCGCAACAAAGTGTCTCTCGAACTTGCGGACCTCATCATCACGTATCCGGAGGGCACGCGCTCGCCGCTCGACTTTCAGACCGATTTTCCGAGCCAGCGCATAACGCTCGGCTCTATCGAGCCGGGCGGTCGTAGGCAGGGCACTGTCACTGCCGTATTTTCGGGCGAGAGCGGTGTTGCGGAGCAGGTGCATGTGGAGCTTGAGTACCGCGTACAAGGCTCAAGTGCGGTATTTGTCGCAAAAGAAGACTACAGCCTCGTCCTCAGTACGTCTCCGATTACACTTTCTATCGACGGTAATACGCAGACGACATCCGGTCAGCCGGTCCAATTTACTATCAATGCGTCATCCAATGCGAGTGCGCCACTTCGCGATGTCTTGGTGAGTGTTGCGTATCCGTTTGGTTTTAAGTTCACATCGTCAACGCCTGCCCCGGTCGGGCAAGGACTCTGGGCAATCGGCGACCTCGCGCCGGGAGAGAGGAAGTCCATATTTGTGAGCGGTGTACTGTCGGGCGAGAGCGGCGATGAGCGTGTTTTCCGCATTACCACAGGGACTCGTCCTTCCGCGGACGTAACGACAATCTCCAACGTGCTGGCCACTAATTCGTACGAGGTGCAAATATCGCAGGCGTTCTTGGGACTTGCAGTGACGGTCAACAAGCAGAGCGGTTCGAATGTCGTCGCTGCTCCGAGCGAAAACGTGCTTGTTACCGTATCGTATCAAAACAACCTCTCTGCTGAGATAACCGACGCCATCATCGTCGCACGGCTAACAGGCCTCTCAATCGATGGCGCCTCAGTACATTCGATAGATGGCTTCTATCGTTCCACCGACGAGACAGTCTTGTGGGATAAAACGACAACCGGCGGCGCGCTCGCGTCTCTCGCACCCGGCGCAAAAGGGACGCTCTCTTTTTCCTTCCAAATGCCATCAAATGAAGAGCTGAAAAATATTGTGAACCCCAGGCTCTCGCTCAGCATCAACGCGGCGGGCAAACGTGTTTCTGAGAGCGGTGTTCCGCAAAGTCTCCAGTCGGCAGTGCGACAGGATGTGAAGCTCGCATCTGATCTCCAGCTCAATGCGCAGGGGCTCTACTATGCAAACCCATTTGGCTCCACAGGCCCGATACCTCCAAAGGCCGGTACCGAGACCACCTATGCGCTCGTACTCACTATCACGAACACGACCAACAAACTCACAGGCGCAAAAGTGACCGCAGCACTCCCTTCCTATGTGCGATGGGTAGGCTCGTATGCCCCGGCAAGCGAACAGCTCAAGTTCAATGAGACAGACGGCACATTCACATGGACAATCGGAGATATCGGGGAGAACGTGGGAGTGGGAGGCAACCAGCCAAAACAAATTGCCATCGGCATAGCGCTTACACCATC
>VMEY01000033.1 GCA_007375785.1 Parcubacteria group bacterium Athens0416_74
CCTCCCGTTACTTGTAGCCGGTGCAGGACAAGCCGCCGTTGACGACAGAGCCCCCACGCGAGACACATTCCCGTGCAGTCGTCGGAGCTCCCGCGACATAGCCGACGCGCCGTCCCGGATTGTTCACACCCTGGAAGCTTGTCTGCGAGCGAGCGCCCCCGCTGAAGATTCCGTCGAAGAAGTTCTTGCCATCGAGCCTGTTGAAGCCTCCGTTGATGACAACGATGGCGAAGGTGGCAACCGCCACCCAGCCTGCGACTTTTCCCAACGCACCACTTCCGTGTGAGTCATGACCACCTGCTGCTGACATAGCATTTCCCTCTCAATGTTCGAGTCAAAACCGATAGTTATATTCGGCTTTTATTATAGCAAATAGTATACAAAAGTCAAGGGCGCGGCGGGAGTGAATCCCGTCGCGCCCCGATAGAGCTTGCACCCCGTATTACGGGTGTCCTGCACCTCCTGCCGGAGGATGAGCCGCCGGCGCATGCGCCGCGGCCGAGCTCAGCCAGACCCGTCCCCTTTTCCAGGCGTTGTACAGGTCGACGGCGAGCGAGGCGAAGGAGAGGCCGCGCGCGTAGCTCTCGAGGATCTCGTCGGCGGTGATCAATCGGCAGGAACGTCGTGAAGACGTCCCATGCTTTCTCGCCAATGGTCTCCTCGTGCAGTTCGATGCGATCGAGCGCGATTTGGAACGCCACGTGGAGGAAAGCGAGAATCGCTGTCCAGCCGATAACGTTTGCCGTCGAAATGATGGCTTCGTCCACGCCGCGATCGTAGACAGGCGTAAAGTTGGCCGACAGCACCGTGGCGATGAAGGCCGCATAGACGAGGGCAACGACCCCCGAACCGACGAACACAAATCGCTGCATTCCAGTCATGGTATTCTCCCGTTCAAAACAAGGTTTCGCTTTTAGAATTGTACACTAATATATCGAAAAGTCAAGAGCGACGCAGTTGGCCTGCGTCGCTCCAGAGAGAACCGTCGGTTTGAACAATCGGGCCTACGCCGAGGTAATCCGCTGCGCAAAGCGTGAAATCTTCAGCGAGACGAACGTGAGCAGCACGTCCGCGACGCTGAGCGCAAGCGCAGTTCCATAGACTTGCCAGGTCCAACGGTCGGGCATGATACCCCGCGTGAACCAGATTGCGGGAAACGCGCCGAGCAGGATCACGATGGGAATCCATGATGTCAGGTGGTCCGCAATTTCCCAGGCATCCTTGTGCACAGGCCGCGAGACTACCGGGATAATCTGCAGACAGATGAACACCCCACCCGCAATCCCCCACCACTCCGTGATGTGAGCACGGGTCGACGCGCCGAACCAGTACGGGAATATCGTGAGGAAAAAGATCGCCATCGAGTATACGATGCTTGCGAGTACGCCGATGTAGAAGACAACCCAAATACTCGCGGGCATTTTCGTGTGGTGAATGGGCATCACAAACTCCTTTCTGCGACTCTGCGTCGCACATGCCGTAGCCACAATGCCACGCACAATACGAGTGTCAAGAGCGAGTTAGTTCGCGAGGATGCGGCGCATCTGCTCGAGATTTGATTCGACAGAATTGTCCTTCTTTGTCTGGCGGTGAATATCTATGGCGTGCGCAATCTCTACAGGGCGAGCCACCTCCACCGCGTGTGCGATTTCGACGGCATGACCTATCGAGACGACCGAGCCAATGCTCGCAACGGAACCAATCGTGACGGCATGAGCGATGTCGACTACCCTACCGACATCGACAGCGTGCGCGATATCCACCGCATGCGCGATTTCGACGGCGTGCGCGACATCTACCGCGTAGCCGATTTCGACAGGATATCCAAGACTGATTGGTCGGCCGATTATGACGGGATAGCCCACGCTTACCGGGCGACCGACGCTGACTGCGCGGCCGACAGTCACGGGGCGGCCGACGGTGGCCGGTCGTCCTACGGTGACAGGGCCCGCAATGGTGGCCGGCTGCGCGACTATCGTGCTTCGCGAAATGACGATTTCATCGCAGCCGCAGTTTGATGCGGCAGATGCTGTGCTCGCACCAAGAAGGATGGCCGCGAACACGACGGGGATAATGAGTGTTTTCATGGTGTTCATAAGATTTATATGTCGTACGAGCCAACAAACGAAGCTTCCAGCACGAAGCGTGCATCTTTCGAAGTAAGCGTATCGCACGTCACGAGCGTAAGGCGTGTACCAAGCGTGTGTGACATATCGATTCGAGTATCCGATGCGTCTGCCTTTTTGACCGACGTGACCATGTAGAGGTAGCTTTTTCCGCCCGCCTGGATGGTGATAGTGTCGCCGGCGACCAGTGTCGGCACTTTGTTGAACGCTTTGTACATCTGATTGCGCACTACAGGAAGATTCGACGAGTGCGCGAAGATAATCATGTTGCCGCCGTTCTCGCCGATCATCGCGGAGTCGACATACCTCGCCGGACCGTTCTTGAGGAGCGCATCGAGCTCGCCGATATCACGCGTGTTCGGATTCTGTATGGAGAGGTCGAGGTCGATGGCAGAGATGATGAGTCGCTCCGGCTTTATGGCAATCTCTTCGACTACCGGAGCACTTGGCCCAAGCTCTGGCAGGCTCGAGAGCGCTACCGTCTCTTCGGAGAGCGTCTCTGCGACAGTCTCATACTGTGTATTTGTCCCATCGATGTAATCGGGAACAAGCCCGACAGAATCAGCCGCAGAAAGCGAGAGAAAGAAGACCACGAGTGTCGCGGCAAGAAACACGCTCTTGGGAGCGGTCTTTTGTGGCTTTGTTGTGCCGTGAGTCGGATTCATATATGAATCATACATCTTATGTGGCTATTTGTCAATAGACCCATTCCGGAGCACTTGACAAACATAGATATTCATGTAAAGATGCCGGCCATGTCAGACACAAACCAAAAGGGCGCCGGCACGATGATGCTTGCGAATATCCTCGCCATCATAGGCTCAATTATCCTTGTCGTGATAATTATTTGGGGTCTTATACATCTCCTCTCGATTTCGGGCGGCTTTTTCTCCTCTCTCTTTGACGGAAAAGGAGACACGTCGATTTCTATTACTGCGCCCGCGTCGGTAAACTCGGGTCAGAGCGCACGTATTTCGTGGAAACATCGCACAAGTGAGGCTGGCTCGTATGCATTTATCTATCCGTGCACCGAGGGGCTCCGCTTCTCAACACCTTCCGCTGCGCAAACATTTACGACCATCCCTTGCGGCGCGGCATACACGCTGGGCACTGCGACGACGAGCGCGACCGTCCTCCCGATGCTCACCGGCACTTCATCGGTAAAGACTCCCCTCTCTGTGCTTTTCATCCCGAGCGCTACATCGTCCACTCCGGCTGAAGGCACGGTCACGATGACCGTCCTCGCATCTTCCGGCACCCCGGCACCGAGCAAGCCGACGACTCCTGTGGTCACCGAACCCACGAAGCCGACAACTCCCACCACGCCTACACCCAGGCCTTCGAAGCCTGCCGCGTATGGACTCGGCGATCTTGCCGCCACCATCACATCGGTATCGATAGACCAATACGGCAACGGCACGGTGACGTTTAACATCTCGAATATCGGCACCGGCAACAGTGGGAGCTACTATTTCACCGCACAGATTCCGACAGCGCAGCCATATACCTACATGTCGCCGCTGCAGTCTTCGCTCGCGCCCGGCTCCTACATCGTCAACACACTGCGATTCACACAAGCAATCCCCGGTCAGGTGTACGTAATCATCGACCCATCGAATACTGCAGCCGAGAGCAACGAGGTCAACAACACAGACTCTCAGTACATCAGCGGAAGCTACCCGTACTACTACAACGCTCCGTACCAGTATCCGCTGTACTAAACAAAATGACGGAGCTACAAACTCCGTCATCTCTTCACCAAAGGACGCCAAAGGGTGTCCTTTTGGTTTATATATCGAGCGTTGCCTCTTTTGCGTGTGACTGGATGAACGATTTGCGCGCAGGGACGTCGGTGCCCATGAGCATGTCGAATATCATATCGGCTTCCTGCGCGTCTTCGATGGCGACCTGCTTGAGTATGCGGCGCTCAGGGTCCATGGTTGTCTCCCACAGCTCCTCAGAGTTCATTTCTCCCAGACCTTTGTAGCGCTGGACGGAAATCTTCGGAGTCTTCTTCGCCTTCTTGTCTTCCGCCTCTTCTACCCCTTCTTCTTGCTCCGCTTCACCGGATTCATCACCACCCTCAACTTCGAGCGGCAAATCCTTGCCGACAAGCGCAACGCGCTGCTCGTCGGAGTATGCATAGAATACCTCCTTACCTTTCTTCACCTTGAAAAGTGGCGGCTGTGCGATGTAGAGGAAGCCGCCGTCGATAATCGGCCGGAAGTGGCGGAACATGAGCGTGAGCAAGAGCGTGCGAATGTGTGCGCCGTCCACGTCGGCATCGGTTGCGATGATTATTTTATGGTAGCGAAGCTTTTCGATATTGAAGATATCACCTATCGCAGTGCCGAGCGCGACCACGAGGTTTTTTATCTGCTCGCTCGCAAGCATCTTATCGAGACGAGCTCGCTCGATGTGGAGAATCTTGCCGCGGAGCGGAAGAATGGCCTGTATGCGGCGATCACGACCCATTTTTGCGGTGCCTCCTGCCGAGTCTCCCTCCACGATGAAGAGCTCAGCTTCCTCAGCGGATTTCGTCTGACAGTCGGCCAGCTTACCCGGCAATGTCATGCCATCGAGCGCTCCTTTGCGAAGTATCGAGTCTTTGGCGGCTTTGGCGGCTTTACGCGCCTTCATCGCAAGAGTGATTTTACCGATGATTGCGCGCGCTTCATCTGGATTTTCTTCAAGGAACGTATTGAACGCCTCACCAAAGATTGCCTCCGTAGCGCCGCGCGCCTCTACCGAACCGAGCTTTCCTTTTGTCTGACCTTCAAACTGAATCTCGCGGAGCTTGACCGAGACCACCGCCGTGAGACCTTCGAGCACATCGTCGCCGGTAAAGCTCTCCGCAGCGCCACTCTTTGCGTTGATGGAGCGCGTGAGCGCGGTCTTGAAGCCGGTCACATGCGTACCTCCTTCTGCAGTATAGATATTGTTGGCAAATGCCGAGATGCGCGAGGTGATGTCATCGACATATTGAAGCGCGACCTCCACGTGCACATCGTCTTGTTCTTTTTCGATGTAGAAAACAGTTTTGTGAATCGGGTCGAGGTGATGGTTTTGAAAGGAAACGAGACTGCGCAAACCTCCTTCGAAATAAAAGGTTACCGACGGAGCGTCGATACCAAGCTCGCGAACATAAAACACGTCTTCGTCTCGCACTTTTTCGACGTTGCGCAAATCGAGTATCGAAATGCGCATCCCTTTCACGAGGTATGCCTGCTGGCGCATGTGCGACACGATGGTGTCCCAGTTGAAGGCGGTGTCGGGGAAAATCGTAGGGTCCGGTTGAAATGTGATGATGGTGCCGTGGAGCTTCGAGGCGCCGAGCTTCTTGACCTTGCTGACGGCCTTACCGCCGTCCTTGTATTCCTGTACGTGCTCGCCTCCATCGCGATGCACAATCGCGCGTACTTTCGTAGAGAGTGCGTTCACGACCGATGCACCGACACCGTGAAGACCGCCGGACACTTTATATCCCTCGCCGCCAAACTTACCGCCGGCATGCAAAGTGGTCATAATCGTCTCAAGTGCCGAGACCTTTGTCTTTGGGTGAATGTCGACAGGGATGCCGCGACCGTTGTCGGCGACACGCACGCGATTGCCCGGAAGGAGCGCTATCTCGATGTCATCGGCGTAGTCGCCCATCGCCTCGTCGCGCGAGTTGTCGAAGATTTCCCACACGAGGTGGTGCAGACCGGAGACACCGGTCGTACCGATGTACATGCCCGGCCTGCGGCGTACTGCCTCGAGACCCTCGAGGACGGTGATGTCGGCCGCCCCATACGAACTTCCGCCCTTTTTTGGGGCGGCGGAATCGGCGGATTTTCCCTTACTTACAGCCATAGTTTGATGCCTAAAGTATAGCAAAAAAAGACCCTCTTGCCTAGTCGAAATTCCCCTCTACAGGTGTGTATTTAGCGCACCTGCCAACCTTTTGCCGTGACTGCGGTATTCACACTTTCCATACGTTCGTTCGCATCTTGATCGGTGAGTGTCTTGTCGAATGATTGGAAGACAAGTCGAAATGCATACGACCGTCTTCCGCCAGCTGGCGGAGTAAACTCATCAAAAAGTGCACTGCGCACCAGAAGTGAGCCCGACGCATCGCGGATGATATCGAGCACCTCGTCCGCCTGTGTCCCGTCCGGTACCCAGAGTGCGATATCGCGCACTATGAATGGGTATTTTGAAAAGGGTTCATATCGCAACGCTTTCGTAAACGGCAGATCTTCGTACGATTCTCCCGCCCCATACTCGGCGAGATGCTCTTCAAGGAGCTTCTTATATTCTTCTGTTTTCTTTTGCCCTTTTACATTTTCCACCGCAATTTCTACTTCCGTCTCCTCTATGCCACCCTTCCATACCGTACCTATCTCAAAAATCTTCACCTGCGCGAGACCGAGCAGATCTTTGTTGCGGATGTTGCGCTCGAGAGCTTCCTGGAGCGACTCAGCTATGCTCCTGCGCAAATGCGGCTTCACGCCATCGACTTTGTTGAGCACTACACGGTCACCTTTCGTGGTAAATACCGATGTAAACACTTCACTGAAGCCAAGGCTGCAGAGGAACGCGCGGATGCGTTCGGACCGCGCAAATCCCGCGTTGACTTCTACCGGAGTCGAGAGCGGTGGCAGTTCGACTGTGGGCACGTGCTCATACCCTGCGATACGCGCGACCTCTTCCACCAAGTCTTCGGGAATCGAGAGGTCGAGGCGCTCGAAGGGTGCATGTACTTCGAATGTATCTCCTGTCTGCGCGTGAGCAAGGTCGAGGCGCTCGAAAATGCGCACTATCTCGGGCGCGCTAAACGAAGTGCCGAGCACCTTGTTGATATGTGACACAGAAACGCTCGCGGTCATCTTCTCTTGGGTCACCGGATATTCGTCGACGAAGCCAACGAGTTCCCCGCCCGTAAGTTCGAGTATGAGATCCGCAACTGCACGCATACCGTACGCAGCGATTTCCGGTGAGATGACCTGCTCAAAGCGCGACGATGCGTCGGTGCGAAGCTTGAGTGCTGCAGCAGTTTTGCGGACCGATACTCCCTCGAAATTCGCGGACTCGATAATGATATCCGATGTCTCTTGTGTGATGCTCGCAGGCGCGCCACCCTTTACGCCCGCGATGCCTATCGCAGAGTCTGCACGCGCATCGGCAATGACGAGCATAGAGTCAGAGAGCGTGTACTCTTTTTCATCAAGCGCGACCATGCGCTCTTCGCTTCTCGCTTTACGGACCTTAATCGAATACACGCCATCCTTCTCTATGAGCTGCCCTGCATCAAATGCGTGCAAAGGCTGTCCCAGGTTAAACATCACGTAGTTGGTCGCGTCGACTACGTTGTTGATACTACGCTGTCCCACCGACTCAAGTGCTTTTTTAAGCCACTCAGGTGATGGGCCTACCTGCACACCGCGAATGTAGCCCGCGATATTCGAGTATGGCCGAAAGCTCTTTCGCGATGCCGCGATGGGAAAGGCAATCATGGCCACGATTGGCAGTCACCTTTACATCGAGCACATCTCCGCCAGCTGGCGGACTCGATATGCTCTCTATTTCAAATGCATGAAAAGTGAGAGCTTCTGAGAGGACTTCACTTTCAGGAAGCGGAGAATCGAAAAACGTCTGGAGCCAGTCGCGAGAGATTTTCATATAGTTGAAACAAACTCGGATATGCTTTGAACGAGCTCTTCATCGTTGGAATACGCAGCAACGTTCTCTGTTAGGTACTGCAATGAGCCAGATAGCTGCGTTCCCTCTTTGTGAATACAAAGAATTGGACGATCAAAGGCGTCAGCCCACCCAAGTTCGATACCGATTCCAGTACCCGCCTTTGAAACTTCTGCAACGACGACATCTGCCGATTTAATAATATCCTTAGTCTTTACCGCCATCCCTCCATCGTGGGGGAAAATGAGCTCGTGACTTTCATTCAATGCACTTCTACGTAACGGCGCGTACAGTTCTGTTTCGAAATCAAAATGTCGGGAATGTATCAGGAATATTTTCATAACTAAAATTGATCGATGAAGCGTAAGTCTGCCGAATGCATGTGGCGTACATCGTCGATTCCCCATCGAAGCATCGCGAGACGATCGAGCCCCATGCCAAACGCAAAGCCGCGATACCTCTCCGGATCAAGCCCCGCATTGTGCAACACATTGGGATGTACCATACCGGCGCCCATCATCTCTATCCAACGGTCGCGAAGCTTCTCCGGCGCCGCATCACCGACAAGACGCATGTCGACCTCGACACTCGGCTCGGTGAAGGGAAAGAAGCTTGGTCGGAATCGGATTTCTACGTTCGCACCGGCGAAGAGTTCTTTGAAGAATTTCTCGAGCGTACCCTTGAGATGTGCGAGCGTGACATCCTCGCCGACTGCGAGACCCTCTATCTGAAAGAATTCCGCTTCATGCGTCATGTCGGTCGCTTCGTTGCGAAAGACTTTGCCCGGTACAATCACCCGATACGGCGGCTCGATTCCTTTTTTCATTTGCGCCTCCATGTAGCGCACCTGCACGGGCGAAGTGTGCGTACGAAGCACGTATCCGGGTTCATCTTTTATGAAAAATGTATCCTGCATGTCACGTGCTGGATGATCTTTTTGCACATTGAGCGCGTCGAAGTTGTACCACTCACTCTCGAGGAGTGGCCCCGAGGCAAACGTAAAGCCCATGCCTTGAAAAATACGATTCGCCTCGCGAATCAGGTACGAAATAGGATGCATGTGACCTGTGTCCATCCGCGTCAGTATAACGCGCATTAAATGGCTTACAATGAGCCATTTTGCTATACTGTATTCACCTTTTATGGGCCTCGCAGCGCTTTCTACATACGTGCTTCTTTTTACGTCCCTCTACTTTGAGGTGTTCTTGCTACTCGCATTTGTACGCCGTCGCCTCCGCAAGCCACTGCCTTCCGTGGTTCGGATGCCTACCCACTACCCCTCCGTCGCCATCGTGGTTCCCTGCTACAACGAAGGCCGTACGGTAGAGAGTACGATGCGCTCGCTTCTTGCGCTCGACTACCCCGCTGACCGTCTCGAAATCATTGCGGTCGACGACGGCTCGATGGATAACACGCTCGAAGTGCTCCGCACGTTTGAAGTGGACCCCCGTGTCCGCGTATACAGCAAAGCCAACGGCGGCAAACACACCGCGATGAATCATGCGATTGAGCGGACTCACGCCGAGCTCATTGGCTGTCTCGATGCCGACTCCGTGGTAGCAAAAGAAGCACTTCTGCGAATTGTACCCGTCTTCGACAACGCGAAGATTGCCGCAGTGACGCCGGGCATTCACGTACGCGACCCACAAACAATCCTGCAGCACATGCAACATGTGGAATACCGCCTTTCGATTTTCAACCGTTTCATTCTTGCCGCGCTCGGCTCAGCTTTTATTACACCGGGCCCATTTTCCTTCTTCCGTGCTTCGGTCATCCGCGAACTCGGCGGCTGGCGGTATGCGCATTCCACCGAGGACATGGAAATGGCGCTTCGCATGCAAGTCGCCGGCCACCTTATAGCAAACGCCCCCAAGGCTGTCGTACACACCGCAACCCCACGCACACTTCCCGCACTCTTCCGCCAGCGAGTTCGTTGGACATATGGCTGGCTGCGCAACGCGGTCGATTATCGCTATATGCTCGGCAATAAAAAGTACGGGAACCTCGGCCTCATCGTGCTACCGTCAGCGATTCTCTCAATCGGAGCGGGTATCTATTTTTTCCTCCGCATTCTCGCCGAAGGAGTATTGATGCTTCGCGAAGAATTTGCTCGTATGTACTTCTCGGGCTTGTACGTATCACCGGGCTCTTTTGAACTTTTCTATGTCAATACGAGCGCAATGATATTTCTCGTATTTGTCAGCGTGGGCCTTATTCTCGTCCTTATCTCTGCAGGCTCGTACATTGGGACCGGCTCGCGTAAGCCTCCCGCCGCTACACCTCTTTTCCTCCTCTTCTATAGCTTTCTCGCGCCGCTCTGGCTCTCAGCAGCCGTAGTTCGCGCAGTCTTCAAGACTGGTGTAAGGTGGCGATAATTCTATGGAAGACCCGGTAGTCGAAACGCGCTCTGCTCGCTGGAGCAGCTACATAGTGGCATTCGTCATCACGGCGCTCATCTTTGCCACGGCGCTCTACGTCTCGAATTACTTCAACAACCGCCGCATCGCGGATATACAGGCGACGCAGGACAATATTTCTATAGACATTCTTTCTCTTGAAACACAGTTCGAACTTCTTGCCGAGCATGCCTGCCGCGATATCACGGAAAACTCCGTACTCTCCAGCGAAATACGTCCACTCGCAAGCAGGCTCTCGTATCTCGAGCTGCAGCCGGGCGTCGATGAGAACGAGCTCGACCGGCTCAAGCGCTACTATTCGCTCCTTCAGATAAAAGACCTCATGCTCATGCAAGAGGTTACACAAAAGTGCCGCAACATTGACCCGGTCTTTATCCTCTACTTCTATTCCAACAAGGGCGACTGTGATGACTGCGAACAGCAGGGATACGTACTTACGGGGCTCAACGAGCGGTACCCACAGCTGCGCATCTACTCATTTGATTACAACCTCGACCTCGCGGCACTCCAGACGCTTATCGATATCAACAATGTTCGAGGCGCAGTGCCAGCACTCGTGATAAATGGTCAGGCGTACTACGGATTCAAGACCATGGATGATATC
>VMEY01000034.1 GCA_007375785.1 Parcubacteria group bacterium Athens0416_74
GTCGGTGGCGTCATTCTCATCGGGCTGATTAGTTGCGGTGCGGTTTATACCGAATATTTCAAAACGCGAAATGCTTTTTTGATTGGCAATTTCAGCGTTGTAGAGGGTGAGGTTCGAGACTATAAAGCGGGAACGAATCAAAAGGGCTCGGCGTACGATGATTTTTGCGTAAAAGAAGTATGTTTTGTTGTCTCAGACTGGGAGGTTACGGGCGGTTTCCATCAAATGCAGATAAACGGTAGTCCACTCAAGGACGGATTGCCAGTCCGAATTTCGTACGTTGGAGACACAATAATTCGTCTCGAAATTGCTATTCCTAACTGATTATGACTAAAACATTTAAACCTTCAGCTAGGGAGATATTAAAAGTCGTTGGTATTGAATACTTGATATATCTCCTTACGGCGGAGGTACTTGTTTATCCTTTCGCAAGCCATTCCATCACAGCCGCAATCGTAGTTACTCTGATTTATGCTCCACTCGCACTTATTTTCATTTACACAGTAGGGTTCGAGATTCGGGGAAACTCTTTAACCTATCGACGATTTACGAGTCCGTGGAAACGCATTTCTATCCCAATATCAAACATCGAGAGGATTCATATGTACCTTACTCGAACCGCTCCATCGACTCTTTGGTATAACTCGCTCGGAATTGAATATAAACCTGCGGCCGAAGAAAGAATCGGACGGTCGCTCGAAGTGAGCTCCGAACGATACGACGAACCGAATATTCTAGGAGCCGCGTCGGGCAATCTATGGCGCAGGAATAGCAAGGAAAATGTCGTTCGCCAGAGAGATGTTGCAGGATGGGACTTGATGCACGTAATGGACTTTCTACGCACTCTTAAAGACATCAATCCCGATATAAATTTTCAAGATGATTACAGAGAAATTATCGAGACAATCGGCAAACCAGAAGCCCACGCTAAGGCGGTCGCCACGTACGACGTGAAGCAAAAAAACATAAACCGAGGAGTGGCGGGGTTGGTTTTGCTTTTCATTCTGTTCTGGGTGTTTCTATTTGCATATCAGCCACAAGAGGGTGGCTGGGACTTCTTCAGGTTCTTCAAAGTTGTTATTGGTTCGATTGTAGATTTCGTGCGCCAATAAATTGAGATGGGATGCGCGGGAATGTAGACGTAAGCCGTATTAGTCCTAAAATAGGTTGATGAACCGCATCTATCACTGGTCGAGCAATTTTCAGGAAATACAGCAGCTCATAGACGAGCTGTCCGAAAATAAGAAATTTCTCATTCCGAGGTTTTTGCTGAGGGCACAGCTTATAGAATTTGCGCTGAAATATCTGCTGATACACGCACCATATAAACCCGCAAAAGGACTAGGTAAAAAGCCTGTCGAGGATATGACTATGGGAGAAGTCATCAAGAAGTTAGAAGAGTGCGATGACAGCCATTTCAATGGGATTATAGAGGCCGCGACCGACTTCAAAGAATTGCGCAACGAGGTAACTCACAAACTGGTCAACTCTCCTAGGCTTTGAAGAAATTTCAGAGCACCACTCAGGCAGGAACACCCAATAGGTCAGGGATGTAAACGTAAGCCGTATTTGTCATAAAATAGGTTCTAACGTCGTCCACCACGTGGAGCCAAAATGAAAAGGCCGGAGCATATCTCCGGCTCATTTCTTTTTTGACGAGACGGATGTAAATGGGGATGTATTCTGTGGTACAAACTACGGTATGCAACACGCAGTGGTAGCTTTGCGGCGCTCGTGGATACCTTGGCTCCTTGAACCCCTCCAGCTCCTCGTCATTGCACAACTCACCTTTCTCGCCGTCGGCATCCGGTACCTCGATTTCAATGTTGCGTGGCTTGAAGTGGGTGCGGCAGCCCTCACCGCAGTCACTGCTGAGCTTTTCATCGCATACGTCCGAGCCCGAAAGAGCGCGTCTCCATTTCACTTGTTTTTCCCGTCAAGTGCACTCGCTGCGGCACTCGGTATCGGCATTTTCTTCCGCGCATCAAATCCTCTGTACTTCGTCCTCGCGGCGCTTATCGCCATCCTCTCCAAACACGTCATAAAAATCCGCGGGAGGCATATATTCAACCCGTCTAACTTCGCGATAGTGTCGCTCGTATTTCTCGCGCCGTTTGCGACCACCATCGAGTTCACCCAATGGGGCAATAGCCCTTACGTATACGCCGCGATTGTTTTGATTTCGCTCGCTATCGCACATCGCGCAGGAGTACTCACCACCACAATCTCTTTTATCCTGAGCTATGCTGCGCTTCTCGTGGTCTGGCTTCCATTGTCGCCGAGCCTTTTCGCTCTCCATCACTACGGACTCATCGGGCCATCCTTTATTCTCTTCGCCTCTTTTATGATTTCTGACCCTCGGACTTCCCCGAGCGGTTTCTACCCGCGAATTGCCCACGGCATTTCCATAGCATTGCTTTACTTTGCACTCGAAGCTTCCGGGGTTCGCTATGCTCTATTCGTCGCGTCATTCGGAGTCGCGTTTTTTAACGCCGCGCTCCCCCTTCTCACCCCCTCTCGCCTTTCCCCACTTACGCGACACCTTCCCAATGCAGCGACGGGACTCGTCGCGATTGTGATGTGCGCGTCGGCATACGCGCACGCTGCTTCCCAGCACGTGGAGAGGCCCCAATTCATTCGCCCATCAATCAGCTTCTTGCTCTTCGGTGTCGAGGGCACGAGCATTATGAGCTGCCCACAGAACCCATTGTTTCGCGCGTCTTCTCACTCCGGCCTCGAGGACAGCCCATCCGCCACGGGGGCTGCATGGGGAGACTATGATTCCGATGGATTCGACGATCTATTCGTTTCCGGATTCTGGGAACCGAGCGAGTTGTATCACAACAATCGTGACGGTACGTTTACTGATGTGGGTGAAAGGATGGGTCTTCTGAGAGAGACCTCAACTTCCGCGTTCTTCGTGGATTATGACGACGATAGAAAGCTGGACCTCTTTGTATTCGCCGCACCCGTGACCGATACGCGCCTCAATACACAGGAGCCGATTCCGTTTGCCGCGCGAAAAATGAAGGTCTATAAGAACCTCGGTGACTCATTTACTGATGTCACGGCCGATGTGGGCCTCGCCGGATACGAATCCTTCGGCGCCGCATCGGCATCGTTCGCCGATTACGATAGAAATGGCACGCTCGACGTCGTCATCGCCGATAACGGTATTCGCAAAGACCTCTACGCAGATAAAAACGAGGCATTGAAAAAATCCCTTTCTGACCCGTATATCAAACGATCCGTCTCTGTGGTGTGCGGCGCAGATGCGCAAGCGATGATGAGTGCTCAACCGGAATTGCGCACAAAAGTCGAGCGAATTATGAGCGTGCAGCTCTTGCGAGAGCGCGACGGATGCCTGTTCATCACGAGACGTATCGACGTCCTCACTGATGAGTCACCCAAGGGATGGGCACCCGATGCCCCGATTATAGATGCGCTGCTCCATATCCCCGGCAGAGCACGCCTCTACAAAAATACCGGACATCGATTCATCGAAAATACCGATTTTGCCGAGTCTATTCACACTATTGTTCGCGACGGCGGCACTCTCGCTTCATATGAGTCACAGGGCGAGGGTACACATCCATACAGTCGTGTGTCAGGTGCGTTCTTCCAGCCGGCTTCGTTTGATTACGACAAGGACGGACGAGTCGACATATTTATCACGAGTGACTTTGGCGCTAATCTTCTTCTCAAAAACAGGGGCAGTCTAAGATTTTCAGATGTGTCGCAAGAATCAGGCCTCGATTATTTTGGGAGCGGAATGGGTGTCGCATTCGGGGATTATGATAACGACGCAAACGCCGATATCGTCGTCACCAATTCCCTCTCCGATTCCGTCTTTCGTAGCAATGGGGACGGCACATTCACTTTCGTGAGCAGTGCAGCGCGCATAGGCGAGACCGCCGTTGGTTGGGGTGTTGCGCTCCTGGACTACAATCTCGACGGTCTTGAGGATGTATTTGTGGCCAATGGCGACAACGCGCGCTCGACACTCGAGCCTGATCCGCAGCTCCAGCGCCCACTTCTGCGTCGCGACGCTTTGTATAAAAATCTTGGCGATGGAAGGTTCGTCGACCGGTCAGGCGTTGATATGTGCTCAGACGCAGCGACGGGTTTCCCTCTTGCTGTATCCGACTTCGACAACGACGGAGACGCGGATGTGTTCATCGGGAACACACCTCTCTATGGCGGCGCTCCAGAGTCAAATGTTTTCTTGGAGAATACGCTTTCCAAGGACGGCGTCCACTATATATCCGTTCGACTTGAAGGGACCGTGAGCAACTCTCAAGGAATCGGCTCTAAAGTGTCGGTCACCGCCGGAGATGCGACGCAAACAAAATTTGTTGGCCTTGGTGAGAGTTTTCATTCGCAACACAGCACGACGCTCCTTTTCGGTCTGGGCGCACACGACGGCCTCGTCGACGTTCGCGTCGATTGGCCATCGGGCAAAGTTACCAATCGTAAGAACGTCGACATTGATCGAGTAATCACTATTTCAGAGTAGCCTACACGTCACTAGAGAGACGCGAGTGCGGCTTGAGAGATTGGGCCGAAGTACCCCACCGCAGGCTCAATGGAGTGAGCCACCTGGAAGCGGATGACAGCGGCTTTTGTCGCCGGACCGAAATAGCTGGTCTCGTATCCTGCGGAGCCCGCGCCACTTACGGCGACCGTGTACCCTCTTGCGTTCAAAAGTTTCTGAAGCACGCGAACATCTTCTCCGTTCACTCCGAGAAACAGATTGCGGGTAAATGTCGTGCTGCCGATTACGGGAGGATTTGCGATAGGCGGCTGCGTACCCGTATCCGCTGCGACCGCCGCGCGCGTCGCCGCGCCGTAATAGCCATCCGCCGGCGAGATACCCACAGCCGTTTGGTATTCGACGAGTGCCGATTGTGTCATGGGACCGAAGTATCCGGTCGCGCCCGCTCCCGCGAGTCGTTCTGCTTGCGCACCTGTCGACTTCGCTACGAGAAATGTCTGCAGCTCTACCACTGCAGCGCCGCTCGAGCCAAGCATCAAATCGCCCGCCGGCAATGTATCGCTCGTCGGCGATGCCGCAGGCACAGAACCAAGAGCGCCTGTAATGAGCGGCGGGAGCACGACGCCGCTTTGTGCGGCGGAGACAAAGGTGTTGCGAAAGTTTGTCACGAGGAATTGTGCAAGTGCTACAGGGTCGGATGAGATCCCAAATATTTGCGAGAGATACGTCATCTTTTGTGCTGCATTAAATTCCGACGTAAGTCGCGGAAACGGATCTATGGGTGTGCCGGTACTATTGTGTATTTCAAAATGCAGGTGCGCAGCTCCACCCGAGGCATTGCCCGTATTCCCTACGTAGCCGATGAGCGAGCCCTGCGCGAGCACAGTACCGGGAGCGACCCCCTCGCCGAGCTTATCAAGGTGCATATAGACAAAATTCTCACCGCCTGGGTTTGCAGTCGTCACATAGATACCCTGGCCCGAGCCGACACCGGTGCGGATAACGACCGCAGGCGTCGGAGAGACGATAGGAGTGCCTTTCACCGCCATCATGTCCTCGCCCTCATGCAGACGTGCGCCGCCATCGCGTGGGTCACCGAAGTTGGACGATATGTTGTTCACCCCGACACCGAAAAGTATCGGTATCGATATTGCCGCGTCGGCCACGCTCGGTAGCGCCTGTATCTTCTGCTGAAACTCGCTCGACTGTCGCAGTCCACGGTACAGCTGCCTTTCGGTAGGCGTCGTACCTTCGATGGTTGTCGAAGAGTAGTACCATGTCTGCGCTAGAGTAGACGAGGGCAGCGCCGACAGTGCGACCGCAAGAGCCACTGACACATAGCCCGGGAAAGATTGATTCACTCTACTTAGACGGCGAGGTACGTTCACGCTTACATCATACGTCTTCGCATATGATGTCCTCATGAAGCACGCTGCCTCAGTATTCGTTGTGTTTTGCAGGCAACTCCTCTAGGATGGCCCGATGAAGTGGTCTCGCCTTATTTTCGCGGCCGTCTTGGCCATAGTGCTGCTGAGCATCGTTGTTTGGTATGTGGTCAAGCCGATGCAGTTTCCTGGCACGTCTGCGCCTGCCGCGGCCGCGATACTCCACGCTGACGACCCGCTCAATCCGACATTCGTGGCACCTGTCGTCCTTGAATCCCCTATCTATCAGTACATAGAAGTCATGGATGGCTGCGGCCCATATTGGGAGGGCACCTGCGTGAACATGCGCTCGGGTCCCGGAGTTGAGTATGCTGTGGTCGCAAAGCTTCGCACCGGCGTCGTCCTGAAAGTGGCTGAAATCGTGCTGGTAGATGGAGTCGGCTGGTACAAAATAGCGTTCGATGAAGGTGTGCGATATCCGGAGCGCGTCACGGGAGACTGGTATGTGGCGGCCGACTATGTACGACTCTTTACTGACAAGGGCGACCAGATATCGTATGCGGCGGTCGCGATTGGGAATACCAAACGCATTACGGTAGATATTTCTGAACAAATGCTGTACGCGTATGAAAATGACACGCTCTTTATGCAAGAGCCAATCTCGACCGGACTCGAGTTCACGCCGACGCCGCGCGGCACGTTTATCATTTTCAAGAAAATGCCGAGTCGCTACATGCAAGGCCCTGTGCCAGATGTGAGCGACGATTACTACGATCTCCCCGGTGTTCCGTGGGATTTATACTTCACGCATGGAGGTGCGGTGATTCATGGCGCGTATTGGCACGACCACTTCGGACAACCGTGGTCACACGGGTGCGTGAATCTTCCGCCGCAAAAGGCCAAGGAGCTCTACCTATGGGCAGAGGTCGGAACGCCCGTAACAGTCCAGGAATAACACGCATCTCCACTCGATTCCGCGTATCTTCATGACGCGAAGATGAATTTTGCTATTGCCAGTGCTATCTATTTTTGGAATGATGCAGAAATGTTACCCATATTTGCCCTTGCGATTACCGTCTCCAATCCGCCAGTTTACTTCCTCCAACAAGAAATCCAAGCCCCGATAACAGAAAAAAAAGAAGTTGCAGTAGCCGATGCAGTGCCCTCGGTCCCCTTTTATTCGCAATTCCGCGATATCACTTCAGCCAAGTGGCAGAAAGTCGGCTGTGGCGTAGCGAGTCTCGCGATGGTCATCGACTTCTACAAACCGCATACGGTGTCCGTAAATGCGCTTCTGAATGAAGGCATCAAGGCGGGCGCATATCTCAACAACGCCGGCTGGACGTACAAAGGACTTATCCAAATATCCAAGCCTTACGGCCTCGACGGGAAGAGCTTTGACCTCGGCAAACTCAGCAAAGATGCGGCTTTCGCCCAATTCAAAGAGCATTTAAGTGAAGGGCCTGTGATTGCCTCTGTCCACTACAAGTTTGACCCGAAGAGCACCATACCCCACCTCGTCGTCATCGACGGAATCCGGGATGGCATCGTCTACTACAATGACCCTGCGGCGAAGACCGGCGGCCTGCAGATTTCGACCGCCGATTTCCTCAAGGCGTGGAAAAAGAGATTTATCGTCGTCCGGCCTACAGAGACGGAAGGAAACACAAAGGTCGCTTTCGCGAAGTAACCTAAAACAAAAGCCCCGAAAGGGGCTTTTGCTTCGAAGCGCGTTAACGCTTATCGTCCGTACCAAGCTGTAAGCCAGCCGCGCATCATCTCAATCTCGCGTGTCTGCGAGGTCATGATGTTGCTCGCGAGCTGCTTCATCTCGGCTCTCTCGGTCGAGGCCTGCAGCATTTGAGCCATCATCACTGCCATTTCATGATGCGGAATCATCTGCTCAATGAATTCGCGGTCGAAATCCACCTGTGATACGGACTTGAGCACGGCCGTATCCCCTTCCATGCTCCCCATCATCATGCCCATGCCGCCGTCCGGCGGGACAGA
>VMEY01000035.1 GCA_007375785.1 Parcubacteria group bacterium Athens0416_74
AATGTGGCGCGTGATGCCGGCGACGCTCGTGATTATCCTAATCTCCAATCTCGGAGCGTGGGCGGTCGAGTATGTCGCTGTCGAGGTGACGTATCAAAGCGGCCTCGTGTCATCTATCGCGCAGCTCCCCTCAACACGAGAATTCATCCAGGTACAGCTTCTCGCATGGGAAGTAGTCGTGCTGCTCGTGGCGCTTGGCTCTATCGGCAACGCGTACCGATACTATCTGATCCTGTACCCGAAGTTCGTTCGCGGCGGCCGCGACGCGATTGCCATGTACGCTCAGCGGGCGAGTCATCAAGGGGGCTGCCCATACGCAGGCTGCAAGGTAGCCGCAGGGCTCTCTTTGCTCCAAACAAAAGAGTAAACGTCCGGTCATGCCGGACGTTCGTTTTTTATTTGAATATTTGACATGTGGTACTGTAATAACGTATCACTGTGTCCTGTCATGAAATTAGTTATTGTCGAATCGCCCTCGAAAGCAAAAACAATCGAGAAGTACTTGGGTAAAGGCTTCACGGTCCGTGCTTCGGTCGGCCACATACGAGACCTGCCAAAAAGCAACAAAGATGCCGTCGATGTCGAGGGTGGCTTTGTGCCGCGCTATCAGATAGTAAAGGAGAAGCAAAAGGTCATCGATGAGCTCCAGGGAGAAGCGGAGAAAGCCGACGAGGTCATCCTCGCGACAGACCCTGACCGAGAAGGAGAGGCCATCGCGTGGCACCTCGCGCAAGCCATCGGACTTAAGAAGCCGAAGAGAATAGTCTTTCACGAAATCACCGAGGCGGCTGTAAAGGAAGCGCTCGCCAATCCGCGCAAGATAGACGAAGAGCTCGTCCGAGCTCAGGAGGCTCGACGCGTCCTCGACCGACTTTTCGGGTACGACCTCTCAGGTCTTATATGGAAGAAGGTGCGCTACGGTCTCTCAGCCGGACGCGTGCAATCCCCTGCACTTCGAATCCTCATGGAGCGAGAGCGAGAGATTCGTGCATTCATTCCTGAAAAATTTTGGGTCATCAGCGCCGATGTCAAAGCGAATCCGCCAACCGGCGGAAGCGAAGTCTTCACCGTGACATGTGCGGAAGAGCCACGAGACGAAAAGGAGGCGGAGCGAATACTCAAAGCGGCAAAGTCAAAGCAATGGTCTGTGAAGTCGGTCGACGAGACCGAGGCTTCACGCTCAGCGCGTGGACCCTTTACCACATCGACCCTCCAGCAAGTCGCCTCTACGCGACTCGGGTTCTCACCTTCGCGCACCATGGGTGTGGCTCAAAAGCTCTACGAGGCGGGGCATATCACCTATATGCGTACCGACAGCATGAACCTCAGTAAAGAGGCTCAGGAAAAGCTCGTGAAGACCGCGCTCGACGAATTTGGTGAGAAGTACGCCGAAGCTCGCGCCTATAAGACAAAATCAAAAAGCGCTCAGGAGGCTCACGAGGCTATCCGCCCGACCGACCCCACGAAGCGCTCCGCAGGCAACAACGAGGAGCAGAAGAAGCTCTACGCGCTTATCCGCGCACGCGCGCTTTCAAGCCAGATGACCGACGCAAAGATCCTGCGCACCAAAATCAAAGCCAATGTCGAAGGTGATTCGATTCCGGACTTTAGTGCCAACGGCTCGCGCGTGATATTCGACGGATGGCTCGCAGCGGACCCCGATGCGCGGGGCGAAGATGTGGAGCTTCCGAAAGTCGCTGCGGGTGATGCGCTTTCGCTCGTGGCCGCCAACACTGAAGGCAAGGAGACGCAGCCGCCCGCCCGGTACTCCGAAGCAGGCCTTGTGAAAGAGCTCGAGGCACGAGGCATCGGCCGACCGTCCACATACGCCTCTATCATTCGCACGCTTGAGACGCGCAACTATGTAGAGAAGCAGGGACGCACGCTCATCCCCACAGCGACCGGCGATGTGGTATCGACATTCATCGAACAAAACTTCGGCGATTACATCTCCGATACATTTACCGCCGAAATGGAAGATGAGCTCGACCAAATAGCCGAAGGGAAGCGCGAATACGAAAAGACCCTCCGCGATTTCTATACGCCGTTTACGAAAGCGGTGAAGTCGAAGGCAAAGATTCCAAAAATCACCGGCATGGGCGATGCGCCCGATGAATTTCCTTGCCCAATCTGCAAGGGTCCGATGGAGTACAAACTTTCCCGAGCGGGCCGCTTCATGAGCTGCAAAAAATTCCCTGAGTGTCTCGGCGCACGTAAAGAAGACGGCAACGAAATAGCGCCGCCAAAGGAAATCGGCGAGGCGTGTCCCGACTGCAAAGACGGCAAGCAGATAGAACGTGAGGGACGCTTCGGTAGATTCATCGCCTGCTCCAACTACCCGAAGTGCAAATTCGTGAAGCAAGACCCAGCCGAGCTCGAACGCACAAAGACAGGGGTGACCTGCCCGACATGCGGCAAGGGAGAGATGATGGAGCGTCGCGGACGATTTGGTATCTTTTTTGCGTGCTCCAACTATCCGGAATGCAGAAATGCGATAAAGGCACGCCCTACCGGGAAAATCTGCAAAGAGTGCGGGTCACTCATGATGGAAGGCACAAAGACCATCCCCGAGCGTTGCAGCAAGAAAACGTGTCCAATGCATAATCCGCATAAGCTCGAGAAGAAGTAGGGCGGTACGCTACCTGCGTTGCGGGCAGCTCGTTTTTGGTTCTGCGGAGCCACGAGGTATCGACGGCGACGCATTTGATAATCTGCCGCGCAGCGGTAGTATCACTTTATGGCTACCGCTACCCCACGACCGCTTTCCGACATCACTGCAGCGATGAGCAGCAAGGATGAGAAAGATGTTGCACTCGTGACAAAAGCGTACGAAGTCGCCAAGACCGCTCATGGCGAGCAAAAGAGATATTCAGGCGACCCTTACTTCATCCACCCCGCAGAAGTGGGGTACTACCTCGCTGCCGCAGGGCTCGATGCGCACGCGATAGCAGCGGGGCTTCTGCACGACACTATCGAAGACGCAGGTCTCGCGGCAAACACGATAGAAGAACAGTTCGGAGCTGAAGTGCTCTCTCTGGTAGAGGGTGTCACAAAACTCGGCGCTCTTCGGTACCGAGGGCTCGAGCGCCATACTGAATCACTCCGCAAACTTTTTGCTGCGACGGCCAAGGACATCCGCGTCCTTATCATCAAGCTTATGGACCGCCTGCACAAAGAGCTGGAGGATGCCGCATTCCCCTACGCGTATCCAAAGGAATACGAAAAGACGCGAGAGCTTCTCAAGGAGCGAAAAAATGAAAACGAGAAGCGACTCGAGAAAGTAGAGCACGACCTCAAGCGCGAGCTTGCCGAAGCCGGCCTTCGCAATTTTCGTACTGAAGCGCGCATCAAGGGCGTGTATAGCATGTATCGAAAGCTGGAGCGCAAAGGCTGGGACATCACCACCATCCACGACATTCTTGCACTGCGCGTCATATTCCCGACTGTAGCCGATTGTTACTCAGCGCTCGGCATCATTCATGCGCACTGGCGCCCCGTGCCCGGCAAGATCAAAGACTACATCGCATTCCCAAAGCCCAACGGCTACCAGAGCATCCATACGACGGTGTACACAGGCGACGGCGGCGCACTCGAAATGCAAGTGCGCACGGAAGCGATGCACCGCGAAGCTCTCTATGGTATCGCCTCGCACCTCACGTACAAAGAAATTCAGCATGGCGCTCGCACCGGCAAAGGAGGGCTCGAATGGGTGCGCCAATTCTTCCCCGGGAGCGGGCCCGTGAAGACCCCGGGCGAAGACATCTCAAGCCGCGGCATACCTACGTGGGTAAAAGACCTCGCCTACGCGCAGACGGATTCTGAGTCCGAAGAGTACCTCGATACACTCAAGACCGACTTCTTTAGCCATCGCGTATTCGTCTTTACACCGAAAGGCGATGTCATCGACCTCCCTATCGCTGCCACACCAATCGACTTTGCTTACGCAGTCCACTCAGATTTGGGCAATCGCATGACCGGTGCGAGAGTCAACGGAAAGATGGTCTCGATCGACACTGCACTGCGCAACGGCGATATGGTGGAGATAGTTACCAAGCCCTCCGCAAAGCCTTCGCGCAAGTGGCACGATATCGCCAAGACAAACATGGCACGCAAGCACATCCGTGCCGCCCTTGCGCAGCAAGAGAAGTTGCGGAGCCAAAACAACTGACGCGCTTAGAGTGAGAAGTTGCGAATCGAATACAAATCCGCTTGGGGCTCTTCAGGTTTTTCCATTTGTGCCTTTTCTTCCACGGGAGCTACCGCAACCTCTTCAGCGAGCGGTCGCTCCGTGTCTGCGCTCTCCGGTGCTGCGGTGGGTAGCGACTGCTCTTCAGGCTTGGTGAGCGACAAGCAAAGCTGCGTCAAGTCCTCGGGTGAAAAGAAATCTATCAGGAGTTTCCCGCCGGTATCTTTGCGCTCTATGCGCACGCGCGTGCCAAGCCTCTCTGAGAGCTGCTTTTCAAGAGAAAGCAGGTCGGGAGAGAGCAGAGCCTTGTGCCTCACTTTGTCGATAGCCACGCGTCGTGCGAGCGCTTCTGTATCGCGCACGGTAAGGCGACGTTCTATCACCTCTTTGTAGAGTGTCCGCTGCTCTTCAGGCTTATCCGCGAGCATGAGGAGCGGCCTCGTGTGCCCCTCGCTTATGTCTCCCGTCTCGAGCGCGTGCTGCATCTCTTCGGGCAAGAGGAGGATACGAAGTGTATTGGACACATATTCACGACTCTTACCGACTCGGAGGCCAATCTCTTTGTGCTGCAAGCCAAATTCATCGGCGAGCTGGCGAAACGCCTTTGCCCTATCGAGTGCATTGAGGTCTTCGCGCTGAAGATTCTCAATAATCGCGAGCTCAAGCTTCATCCTGTCGCTATCCTCGGCTGTGCGTATGACGACCGGGACCTGCTGGATTCCTGCAAGCTTCGCCGCTCGGAGGCGGCGTTCGCCCTCAATAAGCTCGTACTCTACAAAGATACCGTGGTCCGGGCGCTCAATTTCTTTGCGCGTCACCGTGAGCGGCTGAAGTATGCCGTACTGGCGAATAGACTCCGCCAAAGACACGAGCGCCGCTTCATCGAAAGTCTTGCGCGGCTGAAATGGGTTGGGCTTTATTTTCTCCACCTCAACCCAAAATATTGAATCCTGTATCGACGGGCCCGACATGGAGGCAGTATATCACGCGGAGTTTTTCGACACTGAAAGGTAATAACGGCGAATGAGTTTGGGTAGACCGCTCTTCGCACTGTCGCCCTTTTCGATGCGTTCTATTACTGCCTCCGGCGTCAGCCAGAAGTATTCGACAAAGTCATTCGGATTGTACGATGGCACATCATCGCTCCGTATCTCATAGTTCATCGCAAAGCAGCTCAGGTCATCGGCCGGCGTAGTCTTGCCGAGCACGTGCACGTCGACCGCATCAATATCGATATTGAGCTCTTCCATGGCCTCCTTCTTCAGCGTTTGCTCGTACGTGTGGCCGCTTTCGACATGACCCGCACAACTAAAATCTAATCCGAGCGGATACAGCTGTTTATCGGCCGTGCGCCTCGGAATCCAAAGCTCTCCTTTGCTGTTGCGTATGAAGAGATTGATTGCTCGATAATTGTGCAACTTTTCGGCGTGCACTTCTGAGCGCAGCTTTTTACTCACGACAACATCGTTTTCGTCGACGAGATCCAACCACTCATCTTCATCTTGCATGTGCCGGAGAAGAGACTCGAACTCTTATGGGTTGCCCCGCACGATTTTGAGTCGTGTGCGTATACCATTCCGCCACTCCGGCATCACTTTCACTTTCGGCGTCGGCTGCATGAACACAGATGAGCCACGCCTACCTTCCGCCACTCCGGCAAATTACTACCACCGTTCGGGCTTTTTGATAGGACCAACGCTGAGCCTAGCCCTACCATTCCGCCACTCCGGCTTCGTGAGAATAGTACGTTATTTCACGATTGAATTAAAGCGTCGACGATGAGTAGCGACCAGGCGGTAGACACCATAGAAAAGATGCCGAATTCCCGGGATTCTAACAAAACGCGCCAACCATCTCCAACTCGGATACTCGTCCAATATGCGGAGCATGGCATCGCCGCCTACATATAGGTTACCCGCATCGTCTACAGCATGCATGTCATGCAGTGCGCCCGACATATTCACCCCTCGAGGAAGCTCCCCTTTGGTTACGTCCACCGGATAAAAGGCCTCTCCTCTGGATGACTTCCCGAGAGAACTCACAGCGACGGTGCACATATCGCACCCCCCGTCGTAATAGACTTTTATTTTCTTTTCCACATTCGTATTGTACTGTGCCGTAGTGAAGCAGAAAGTCCTCATTATAGTGGGTCCCACTGCCTCGGGTAAAAGCGCCCTGGGAGTTGCGCTTGCGCGCCGCCTTGAAGGCGAAGTCATTTCCGCCGATTCCAGGCAGGTCTACCGGGGCCTCGACATCGGCACCGGCAAGATAACAAAGAGAGAGGCGAAGAGCATACCTCATCACCTGCTCGATATCGCCTCACCCAGAAAAGCTTTCAGCGCCGGGGACTTCGCAAAAATGGCTCATGCTGCGATTCACGAGATTGCTCGGCGCGGCAAACTTCCCATAGTAGTAGGCGGCACCGGATTTTATATCGACGCGCTTTTCGGTCGCATTACCCTACCAGAGGTTGCACCCGATGCGAAGCTGCGAGCGCGGCTCTCAAGAAAATCCGCCTCGCAGCTCTTTGCCATGCTCAAAAAAGCCGACCCGCGGCGCGCGGAAGCTATGGATACTCCGAGCGAACGCAACAATACAGTCCGCCTTATCCGCGCCCTCGAGGTATCGAAGGCGCGCAATGCCCCGATGATGGAGAACGTATCTCCATCATATGACTCCCTTTGGATTGGAATCGCCCCGTCCGATACCGTGTTGCGCTTGAAAATCGAGAAGCGACTCGCAGAGCGACTGAAAAAAGGCATGGTGAAAGAAGCTCGTTCGCTTCATGCGGGCGGTCTCTCGTACAAGAGGATGCGAGAACTCGGACTTGAATACCGCTCACTTGCTCGCTTTCTACAGAAACAAATCACGCGCGAACAACTCGAAACGGAGCTCAAGAGCGACATCTGGAGGTATGCGAAAAAGCAGAGAGGCTACTGGAAGCGAAACAAAGATATCCGATGTTTTGACCCAAAACAGACGAAGCAGATCGCGATGGCAGTCGAAAAGTGGAAGAAACGTTAAGAGCCGAAAAGCAGTCGACTGAACTCCTCCTTTGCTGTGGGCTCGAGTCGCATGCGTAAAAGTGTGGAGACTAACTCGGGGCTATAGAAGTGCGAATCGTCTGAGAGCATAATAAATTCATCAAGCGTAACAAGGCGAGGCGTTATCTTTTCTCCCGCATCGAGGTGCGGCTCATTGTCTTTGCGACACTGCCGCGCGATAAAGGTATATACAGTCCACTCAATCTTTCCCACCGGGTCAGTCTCCTGCCACAGCGTCCAATGGTCGGATACATATCCGGTCTCTTCGACGAGCTCACGCTCCGCAGATGTGAGCGGGTCTTCTCCCGGGTCACAGCGGCCTCCCGGAATCGAGGGGAATGCGCCGAGTCCGTCGGGCTGTTCCTCATCTTGGATAAGTATCTTGTCGCCGACGACGGCAATCACCTGCGCCGTATTCGGGCGCTTGAGACGCTCAAACGTCTGCACAGATCCGTCGAACATCGTCTGCTGCCATTGGTACACATCAAAAATGATACCGGAAAATACTTTGGTCGCTTCGGCCGGAATGCTTTTTCTTCGTTTACTCATACCTAGAAGATAGCACCTTCCTCTAGGAGCGCTTTCACGTATCGGTCCAGCTCGTCGACGGTAAGGGCCTTCAGTTCTGCGAGTGTCACCCACTGGTACTCAGTATGTTCGTCACTGAGCTCCGGCTCCCCTTCAGCAGTCCCCGTGTATGTGACGCGTACGACGTGCCGATTTTGCTCGGGCAAAAAGATATCCTGTGCCCCAATGACACGCGGTTCGCTCGTCATGGTGAGCCCCGTCTCTTCCATCACCTCCCTCGCAAGGTTTTCGCGCAGTGATGAGCCGGTCTCTATGCGTCCACCTGCTATATCCCACTTCCCCTGAAAGGTATCCTCACTGCCCGAGCGACGCATGAGGAGGAACTTACCGTCCGGATTTCTGAGCATCACCTTTACGCCTACCTGGAGTTCCATATCTGCTCAATTATAGCTATACTGGCCGCGTCGGGGCGATTAGTTAAATGGTATAACTGCGGTCTCCAAAACCGCCGTCGGGGGTTCGATTCCCTCATCGCCCGCAGATTTGCGAAGCAAACGAGGAAGGAATCGAAAGCCGGAGGCCGACGGGCCGAGGCGGGGTCGCGCGGCTTTTCAGCAGAAAAGAACGCGTGACCGATTCCCTCATCGCCCGCAAAAGAGAAAAACCGCCCTTTCGGGCGGTTTTTCTTATTTCTTGACCTCTTTGAAGACGACGTGCTTGCGCAGTTTCTTCGAATACTTCTTGAGCTCGATTTTCCGGGTGACGAGCTTCCTATTTTTGCGCGTCCAGTACACCTCCCCTGTGGCGGCGTGCTTGATGAGTACGAGTTGATCCTGCGACATATGTAGACGGGACTATACCAGAGGGACAGGTGTATCGTCAATCCGCTACGCAAAGTAGTGCTCAAAATGACTCAGTATTGCCTCGCAAATCTTATTCCAAGGGCCGAAATTCGCGTTGGTGATGGACCGCATGAGGGTATCGATGACTATCCATCCCGCGAGGATTATGAGGAGTCCCACAAGTACGTTTGAGAAAACCCTGCGCGCAGCAGACATCTTCTCGGCGTTCCCGCCTGCCGTGACAGCCTCCCATCCCGCATAGGCAAAGAGCAGCGCTGAGATAAACACTGCTATATAGATGCCGGTATTGAGGACATTCTGAGCGAGGAGCGCCACATCACAAATCGATTGGCATCCGCCCGGCTGGTCTGTGCAGCTCTTGGGCACTATCTGGCTGGGTAGTCCCTGACCGAGCACCATCACAGGAGCAAAGAGGAACATCACCATCAGGAGCACAATCGTCACGGCGGCGAACCTCTGTACCATGGGATTATTTTACCACGGGGATTGGTCGTCAATGTGCACCCACCGTACCAACAGGGATTGAAATGCGGCCAGTTTCCTGCATACTATCCTCTGTTTGCGTCGGTGGCGGAGTGGTCAATCGCACTTGGCTGTAAACCAAGCGACTTCGGTCTGCGCAGGTTCGAATCCTGCCCGGCGCACCAAAAGAAAAAACCGGCATTGCCGGTCTTTTCTTTTGGTCTATGCCCTGCTCGCTGCGCGAGCGCGTGCGCCGCGTTCCCTCTCTGCCCCTTTCTTCACATCGAAGGTGAAATCTCCTCTGCCGTCGATACCGCCCTTTGTGTCGTAGTCTATCTTCACCGTGCCACCTTCCATAATCCCGCGGGATACCATCATGTTGGCGATAGGCGTTAGAATCTTGGTCTGGATGAGTCGCTTCAGTGGTCGCGCACCATACTGAGGGTTGTAGCCTTCTTTGGCGAGATGCTCCAGGGCTGA
>VMEY01000036.1 GCA_007375785.1 Parcubacteria group bacterium Athens0416_74
ACTATCTGGTACTTATCCAAACGATTAAGGATGTGCACGCTGTGTGTACTGAAAATTAGTTGAGCATTGCGCGGATTTGTTGTTTCTGAAGCGAACAGAGAAACAATTTCCGATACAATGAGCGGGTGTAAGTCACTATCCATCTCATCCAGAATCGCTACCCCACCCGAGGCGAGAACGATTAGAATGGTTTTTAGTAAGGCCAGTAAGTTCCGCGTGCCAGTGGATTCGTAATCTAGAGAGAGCCACATCTGACCTTCCTTATCAATATAGTTATGGGAGGCATAACCAACATACCGATTTGTCTCCTTTCCCGTTTCTACTTTTTCAATTTTCAACTGAGATAGGCCGACATCATACTCGTTCAGGATGCGCTCGGCGGCGCCTCTGAACATATCGTTCTCGGCATAAAATTCCAGAATCCTTGAAAAGGGTTCGCCGTGGACTTTTCCTATCTCAGATATGTTCGTTCGAATCGTCGCGAAATAATTTATTATCTCTTGACTCTGTTCGTGGTTAATTTGACGCGCGGTCGAGAGTACGGATGCGTTTGGTCGGAGAAGTTGCGGAAAGTCCGCCGGAAGATCGTACCCCCTAAAGTCATACTTATAGACCTCAGTGTCTTCATCCCAAATCCGCTTGTAAAGGGTTCTGAACTTTTTCCGTTTTAAGCGAAGTCTCTCGGATATAACATGTTTCGTCGTCAGACTGACTGCGTACTCGTACACTTTACCGTTAGTTTCAAACACCACCTCGAAGTCAGAGGGCCTTGTTCTGGTATCAAACAAGAACTGCTTGAATGGAATATCGTCGTCGGGCTTTAGATAAAACGAGTCACTTACGAACCAATCTACGAATACCACACTCTTGAGCAGGTTCGTTTTGCCTGATGCGTTTGGGCCGACAATAGACATCACTTTGGATGTCCGCATCTCATCAACCCCTGTGTAATAGGCACCCGTATCTGGCGCCCTCTTATTTACAGTCAGGTCTAGCTCGACGTCGTCGTGGAACGAGTAGAAGTTGTTGAACTTGAGTGTTCGTATCATATACCCTGAAACGTAACACAGTGGGCAATATTATGCAATCTCACACATGTTTCCGTCCGAAAAGGCCCCTTATTGCCGAGACAGGCCTAAACATGCGCAGAGAGTCTCAGATCCTGCGCGCCGATTGGGAGGCGGGAGGGGCCGATGGAGCCGGGGAATGATTGGCGACGGATGTAGGCCGGGCGCGGAGGCTTCTCTATAGCCTCACGGCGGATGAATTTGGAGTTGCGGTAGAAGCGGTTGCCGGGATAGAGGTGACCGAGGTAGGTGCCCTTGGTGTCGTGCACCTCGGTGTCGTCGTCTTCAAAAGGCAGCCACCCTATCCAGTTGCCTACAGTATCGAAAATGTTGCGGTGAACACGAAATGCTATCCAAAACCCCGAAGAGTCGAAGAGGTGCTGTACGTTTTCCAAACTATCTTCCATCAAAATTGAGGCCGGGCGTGCGTGGGGATAAACAGTGTGCCCCTCACATGCGGTCTGTACAATGAATGCACACGCACGGTAGCGAAAGAGGTCTCCTTGCGGAGACCTCTTTCGTTTTCGGCCATTTCGGATGAATGATACCTCCAGTCCGGCTTGATACGATCTCCTCGCACTACAGCTATCACCTCAATGCTCTGACCGACTGTTCCCGCATTGTCTCTAGCTTGCGCATGGACTTACCCAGGGAACTGCCTCCGTGGAGAAAAGTATTTCTACTTGTCTCTCGGTGGCGACCGACGCACGGTAAAGCGCATCGATACAGTGAGTATATATGCGTGCGCAATCATGCAAATCGGGCACTTTTCCGTATTTCGGGGGATTTCGAGTGGATATGAGGTGTATAAGTATGTGGATATCCCTGTGCATAAACACTGCCTTTGACAGGACACCTCGGAAAATGCCATATTCCCCGCAGTGAATTTCGGGAGGGTTCCATGAATTTCTTTGCACGCGCTGACGAGCGCATCATCAACGTCGTCGAGCCGTTTGCGTGGCGTATCGAGTATCGCTTCGGGTACAACTGCTTCGACCTCGCACGGGCGAGCATGACACTGAGCGCGCTTTGCTTCAACGCGAGCTGGGGGCTGACGCATCCGATACTCTTGCAGGTATTCGGTCCGCTTTCCGGACTCGCGTGGCTCACGTTCATGGCGGGGATAATCCCCATGGAGCAAGCGGTGATTACGCGGCCGCATCACCTGGATCCCGTGAAGCAACACTGGTACATGCGCTTCATCGCGTGCGCCCTGATGGTGTATGCCGTATACGGCGGCCTCTTCGTCATACCGATGATCAGCAGCGTGTTTGAAATCCTCGGCGGGGTATGCGGCGTGATCTGTTTCTACCTCGCGTCGTGCAACGTGATGCCGGCGCATTGGGAGCCGCCACAGCGTGAGGAAGTGGCAGCGGGCGCGCTCCAGGGAGCATGAGCCCCGCAAGATTTCGAGATTCGAAGGCGGCCGCATCGCGGCCGCCTTTTCTTTTTGGCACACGATACAAAAGGGTGCCGCTCACTTTCGTGAGCGGTTCGGTAAACTCCGATGGAGATCGTCGACATTCTAGATGTCGAAGTGACGCAGCATGTGCAATCGGCCGACGGGCGAACCCGGCAAGTCGATGACATCATCGTCGTCGGGGTCGTAGCCGGATACGCGAGTTTCGGTGCCGGGGCGAGCTTGAGTCGCCGCTTTTTCGGTGCTCGAACTCGGCAGAATCGAAACATTCGAATCAGGCGCCTGATGATCATCGTCGATAGCGCGGATTGCTGACATGGCTACCTCGCACATTTTCTCAGCTCCCGGTCGGGAGACCTACACAAAGCGTACCGCCGGTGTGCGAGAGCACAAGGAGTTTTTTGCATAATCTGTGTATTCTGAATGCTCTCATCTTTTTCAAGACACAATATAAAAAGAGTACCGCCCACTTTCATGGGCGGTTACGCACTACCAGCGTGGGCGAGGATCATTCCTCGATGTGATGCGCGTCGAGGTGAAGCAGGAGACGCGCGTGATCCACGGGTGATGAGTCGGGGAAATCGAATACGACTCCTCCCCCATACCCGCGATTGAGAACTTCGACTTTGCTGCTCGGGCAAATCCGGGCAGCGGCTTGTTGAATTTGCTCGTCTGATGGTGTAGCACCATCGGGGGCGGTCAACATCAGGTGGCCATTTCCGGCAAGGTGAATCGCAAGCATAGCGGCCTCATAAGTCTTTTTAGCTCCCGGCTGGGAGACCTGGTGGGAAGCCTACTCCTCGCGCCCATTTGCACAAGGACTTCGTGCACCGCATCTGTGTATTTTGCATTTTCTTTCCTTCCCCTATACCCTACCTCTATGTCCGGTCACAATAAATGGGCGCAAATAAAAAGACAGAAAGGTGCAGCAGATAAAGCCAAGAGCAATCTGTGGGGAAAGATGGGGAAGCGCATCGCGGTGGAGAGCAAGCTCGCAAAAGGCGATGTCAATTCCCCCGGTCTTCGCTCAGCGATTGAGCGCGGTAAAAAAGCCAACATGCCCAAAGACACTATCGACCGTGCGGTCGCCAAGGGTATCGCGGCGGATTCGGCTGCGCTCGAAAGTATCACCTATGAAGCGTATGGTCCCGGCGGCGCGGCTATTTTGATAGATGTCCTGACCGACAGCCGCAACCGCACCGCTCAGGAAATAAAGCACCTCTTGAGTAAAAACGGTATCGCACTCGCCTCCCCCGGCTCAGCGATGTGGGCCTTTGAGAAAACAGCCGAGGGGTACGAGCCCAAGACTACCGTGGAGCTCACTGAGGGAGAGAACGAAGCGCTCATGAAAATCCTCGAAGAAATCGACAACTACGACGACGTGGAAGAGGTACACACCAACGCTGCGTGAGCATTGATTCATAGGTCTTGGAGTGTTATGGTCGCCGCAGTTCAAAATGCAACCCTGATGGGAGGCTCTCATGCCACGCGCAAGTGCGGGCGTGAGAAGCGCCCGATTTAAGAAGTACGGGCCACGCGCCAAGACGCTCTTCAAGCAGATGAACATGCCTGAGAAGCTGCGCGAAGCTCTGCGCTTTCTCGAGACAATCACGACAGGGGAAGCGCTCTTCGCACTCATCGCCTGCGTATACGCAGCGGGTACGCCGGAGTATGCACTCATCGTGAGAGCGCACGACATCGCCAAGAGGGAGATGCACCACATCAGGCGTCACAGTGGCGAACGCGCCTTTCGACACGCGTTTCGGTGCGTCTTGATGCTCTGGCTCTACTCAGGCGTACGCGACCCCGACTGCATCGCTGCGATGTTCCTCCACGACCTTGCCGAGACATTCCGCAACAAGTGGACACGTGAGAGGCTCACGAGGGAGTTCAACTCCCGCGTAGCCGAACTCGTGATGGGACTCACGAAGCCTGTACAGGTCGATGGCCTCTCAAAGCACGGGGTCGAGAAGAAGTATTATCTCGTGCAGCTTCCAAGCATCGTGGCCGACATCCTTATGTACGTCGTCGAGATGAAAGCCATCGATGTGCTAGACAATCTCCTGACACTGTGGAAACGCAGTGTGAAGAGGCTCGGACGCAAAATCGATGACGTCGTACGGTACGTACTGCCTCTCCTCCACGCACACGGGCTCGATGGGCTCCGCAAAGCTATCCTCCTCGTGCTGTGGGAGATTCGCAGAAAACTTCGCAACGGCGTCGCATTCGCACACTGACGGACCGCTTCCCCAGGGGAGCGGTCCGTTTTTTTATGGCTCTATCTCTCGGCGGATTGGCGCGCGGCGTGGACTTGCTTTTTCCGCTAAAATGTGGTAATATGTACATAGTTCCCCTCTTGATGGAGACGCAGCCATGCGCACCATTCTCATCGCCATCATGGCGATCATGCTCAGCCTGAGCGGCGCGTCCGCACAGGTCGCGCACTGTCAGACCCAGGAAGTCGTGCTCTACATGACCACCTGGTGCTCGCAGTGTCACGCTGCAAGGTGGTACCTCAATGCAATTGGCGTCGACTTCTTCGAAATCGATGTCGAGAAGACGGACAACGAAGAGGTCCGCGAGATTGCACGAGGCGGCGTACCCGTGATTGCCACCGAGCGCGGCAAGATCCGCGGGTTCGACGTGACCGCCATCAAGATGAACCTCTGCGTACGGTAAGCCCCGACGCAGAGAAGACTCGAAAGCCCGACTTTATGTCGGGCATTTCTTTTTTATGAGAGGAAGCTTCCCGATGCAGCGCCGACAAGTATCGCGAGCCCCCCGACAAGGCCCATGCGCAGCGCTTTGCGCCATGGCTTCTTAGTGTGTATCGCACTCCAGTACCCGAGTACGAAGAGGACAAAGACCGAAGAGATGATTGATATCCAGAAGGCATCGGAAACCCCGAAGAGTACGTAGGGAAAGAGCGGCACGAAGCCGGCCACGAAGTACGAGGCAAACATAATAGCGCCGGCGGCGAGGGAGCCTCTCGTGTCGTCGGTACCACCGTCCATTTCTTCCACCGATGCTTCCGAGAGAAAGCTTCCTGCTGCCATAGAGAATGCTTCGACGAAGATGAGCACCACGCCCGTCAAAAATATCGTATCGCGGTCGACTCCGGCTATCGCAATACCCGAGAGCAAACCGACAGTGGACACGAGACCGTCTTCCACACCAAAGACGAGGTTGCGCAAAAAGAGTGCGCTGCGAAGTTTCGACGGCTGCATCTCCGTATCGTAGCACTTCGCGGTGCTACACTTATTTACATATGAAGGTCCTTGCTATCGACCCGGGCTACGGCCGGTGCGGTGTCGCCATCGTGGAGCGCCAAGGCAATACCGATGTCCTCCTCTACTCCGACTGCATCGAGACATCCCCGACCACGGAATTCACCGAGCGCCTCAACACTGTGGCCGCTGAGTGCCGCCGACTCATCCGCTCGCATACGCCGGATTGCCTCGCGATGGAGAAGCTGTACTTCGCTAAAAGCCGCACGACCGGTCTGCGCGTCGCCGAAGTACGCGGTGCTATTCTCTCTATTGCTGGAGAAGCGTCGCTCGCCGTCTTTGAATATTCACCGTCCGAGGTGAAAGCGGCAGCAGCAGGCTTTGGCGGAGCTGATAAAAAACAGGTAATCAAAATGCTCCATGCGCTTGTAAAGATTGAGAAGCCTGTGCGTCTAGACGATGAATACGATGCGATAGCGGTCGGCGTCACGCATTTAGCGATGCATAAGATGCTTGCAGCGAGAGCGCTTCATTCAAAGGCAAATTAACGCTAAAATGCAGGTATCACTATGAATATAAAGCGGCTCTACAGGCGCACGGTTCGCCTTTTCTCACGTCTTCCCGAATGGCTCAAGCTTTCGCTCATCGGGATTGCTGCTCTCGGATTTTTCGGACTCGGGAGCGTCATCGCGTGGGCTGCGTTCACGCCCATCCCTTCGATAGACAACTTCGAAAACAGAGCGGTCGCACAATCGACAAAGGAGCACTTTGGTTTCCGCCCACTCGCCTTTGCTCGCGCTGTGTGGACAAATCTCACGACCGGCGACCTCCTCGGAGGCCAGGGCGGTTCGACTATTACGCAGCAGGTGGTCAAAAACGCACTTCTCACACAGGACAAGAAAGTCACGCGCAAGATAAAAGAGATAATTCTCGCCATCCGCCTCGAGCGCATCTATACCAAGGACCAGATACTCGCGACCTACCTCAACGAAAACCCGTACGGGGGTACGATATATGGCATACAGGAAGCGAGCCAGTACTTCTTTGGAGTCGACGCTTCAGATGTGGACCTCGCGCAAGCCGCATACCTCGCGGCGCTCCCCCAGGCTCCCACGCGCTACTCACCGTACGGCAACAATCGTGATCTTCTCGAGCGCAGAAAAAATCTGGTGCTCGCCAAGATGCTTGAGCACGGGTTCATCTCACAAGAAGAGCACGATGAGGCGGCGAGCGAGGAGGTGCAATTTAAAGATGAGGCGGAAGCAGGGATAAAGGCACCGCACTTCGTCTTCTATGTCCGTGAATACCTCGAGAGCAAGTACGGAGTCGATGCGGTCAATCGCGAGGGCCTGCGCGCTATCACTACGCTCGATTACGACCTCCAGAAGAAAGCAGAGGATGTTGTGGGCAAGTATGCGCCCGGCATGGAAGCCAATTTCAATGCATCCAATGAGGGCATGGTGGCTATCGACCCGACATCCGGTCAGATTCTCGCGATGGTCGGCTCACGCGGGTACTTCGACGACACCATCGACGGCAAGGTCAACGTGGCGACGTCACATCAGCAGCCGGGCTCTGCGTTTAAGCCATTCGTCTACGCGGCCGCGCTCGAAAAAGGATACACACCCGAGACAATACTCTTCGATCTCCCCACACAATTCTCCACCGCCTGCGCCCCGCAGGATGTACTAAACTCGACACCTCCCTGCTACGCACCGACGAGCTTCGACGGTAATTTCAAAGGACCAATCACTATCCGCGAAGCGCTCGCGCAGTCGCTCAACGTGCCTGCGGTGAAGACTCTGTATCTCGTGGGTGTCAAAGAAGCAGTGGCTGTCGCAGAGCGTGTCGGCATCACCACCCTCGTCGATGTATCCAATTACGGACTCTCTCTCGTGCTCGGCGGCGGTGATGTGACGCTCCTTGAGCTCACGAGCGCGTACTCAGTATTCGCCAACGATGGCATGCGCAATCCTCACACCGCGATTCTCCGTGTCGAAGATATGAAGGGCAACGTTCTCGAAGAATTCAAACAGGAAGAATCGCGCGCACTCGACCCGCAGACGGCGCGCCAGATAAGTGACATCCTCTCCGACAACGTCGCACGTACGCCGGAATTTGGCGCCAACTCTCCGCTCTATTTCCCCGGCGAAGATGTGGCCGCAAAGACAGGTACGACCAACGACTACTGGGATGTATGGATAATGGGCTACACGCCGCACATGGCGGTGGGTGCGTGGGCCGGCAACAACGACAACGAGCCCCTCGAGAAGCGCATCGCGGCCTTTATCATCGCGCCGATGTGGCATGAATTCATGGAATACGCGATGGAAAAATACCCTGCGGGTGATTTTATCGAGCCAGCTCCCGAGCCTGAGCAGGACGCTCTACCGCCGGTGCTTCGCGGGGTCTGGAATAGCGATCCCGGTCAGGGTGTGCACGAGATCCTCTACTGGGTCAGCAAAGATTCTCCGCGCTCCGGTGGCACCTCTCGCGGCGACAGGCAGCTCGCATACTGGGACGCACCTGTACAGATGTGGGCAGCGGGCCAACTCTCGCTGAGCTCAAGCACGCCGGCAACAGATGGTGCAGTATTCCGTATTCTCACTCCCGCACCCGGAAGCTTTATCCCGGCGTTGGCACCGTTCTCGATATCGGCACACTACCCGAATCCGCAAAACATCGTGTCTATCGCGTACTATCTCAACGGACAGCTTATAGGCTCCGCTACGCAACCGCCGTATGCCATCGTGTACGTACCGACGATATATGGTCCTTCAATGCTACAAGCGGTCGCACAGACGCTCTCAGGCCAATCAGAAGTGACGAGTGTGCCTCTCACAATTCAATAACAACGCAACGTGCGTTGTTATCGATTGAGCGGCATCACGAGATAGGTGAAATTACCATCGGAGACACCTCGTATGACGAGTGGTCGGCCGGCACCGGAGAAACTCAGTATCACAGAATCTGATGCGATAGATGAGAGGCAATCCGCAAGGTAGCCAATATGGAAATTAATATCGAGATCCTCTCCTGAGAGTGCCGCATCGATAGAGTCAGACATCTCTCCCACATCTGCACTGCGCGCAGTCGCGGTAAAAATCTTTTTCTTAGGGTACACATGGAGACCTACATGCATTTCGTTACCTGAAAATACACGTGCCTTACGGAGCATCTCGGCAAGGTCATTTTTGAGCATCGTCGCCTCGGTCGTAAACTTCTTCGGAATAATTTCTTTATAGTTGGGAAACGTGGCATCTACGACTCGGGACACGAATCGTGTTCCGGAGCCCACGACGACAAGCTGTGAGTCATCGGCTGAGAGTGAAATCTTCTCGTCATCGAGTTTCTCGAGCACATGCACGAGCTCCAGCGCATGTTTGAGAGGAATAAGAAGTTCGCCCGAAGTCTTCGAGCCGGTCTCTGAGACGACCTTTTCTGCGAGACGAAACGAGTCGGTTGCAACACACACCATCGAACCGTCCTGAATAGAAATGTAGATACTTCCGAGGTCCGGCCGAATCATCGACGGTGAGGCAGCATACGACACTGACTGGATACCGTGAATGAGCCGCTCTCGTGAAAGCGAAATGTTTGATTTACCGGATTCACTCGAGAGTACGGGGAATTCTTCGTGAGGCACTGCCTTGATGAGTGTTTTGGTCCCCCTAGATTCAATGAGGAGATTTCCCTCTTCACTTGAGAGAGATATCTTGTCACCACCTATCGAACGAATAGTCTGAGAGAGTATTGATGCAGAGACGGCAACAACTCCTTTTTCGGATATCTCACCCGGAATAGTCACTTCAATACCGGCTTCAAGATTCGTAGCACGCAGTGTTATATCACTCGTCGTATCAATGAGTACACAAGAAAGTATTGGAAGAGATTCTTTCTTTCCTGTGATTCTCTCTACCATCAGAATCGCATTAAGAAGTTTTTCTTTTGTTGTCGTTATCTTCATATACTTTTTACTTATATATTCTATTACTACTATTAGTCCTGTGTATAGCGGGGACAAGTCGAAAATATCGCCCCATGTAAGGGTGTAATAGCCGCATACGACCTGTTGAAAACTCTTGCGTGAAGCGGGGATGAAACGGGGGTAACTCGGCAGACGACGTTTTTACTGAAGTTATCCGTGAGTTGTACGACCATTCTCCCCGTGTTCTCCACAGGATATACAGAGATTTTTTTCAATGCACGAACAACGCCGTGTGATGTACCGACGGACGTATCGAAGAGATTTGTGTTCATACACTACGCGTGGATGAGGGTGCGGATGTGGTCGAGCTCTTGCTCGAGCGCATTGTTCATTTTTATCTCCTCTTTTATCTTCTCGCATGAGTGGATGACGGTCGTGTGATCGCGTCCGCCAAGCTTCTCCCCTATCGACGGATACGAGACACTGAACTCTTCACGGAGCATGTACATGATTATCTGACGGGGCTTCACCACCTCCTTTTTGCGGGTCTTTTCGTAGATGCTCTTCTCGGGTACTTCATAGTACTGCGCTATCCTACGGACCACCTCATCTATTGAGACACCCCTGTTGGGCTTTACGTTGTGTTTGATGAGTGCTCGTACATCGGCATGAGATATTGCCTTTCCTTTCAGCTGCGACTTGCAGACAATCATGTTGAGCACCCCCTCGAGCTCGCGGATGTTGCCGCGTACGTTTTCCGCGATGTACTGAATGATGTCCTCGGGGATTGAGAAGCCGTGCTGCTCAATCTTTGCCTTGATGATGGCGATGCGTGATTCCACGTCGGGCTCAGGTATTTCAGCGATGACACCCGCAGCGAAACGGCCCTTCAAGCGCTCCTCAAAGCCGGGGAGAAGCGAGGGGTGCTTATCACTCGAGAACACGATTTGTTTGTTGTTGTCATGGAGTGCATTGAAGAGATGGAAGAGTTCCTCCTGCGTCTTTTCCGTGTTCGCGATGAACTGGATGTCGTCCATGATGAGCACGTCGTACTGGCGGTACTGGTCTTTGAAGTTGTTGGCTCGTCCTGCGCGGACGGAGTTGATGTAGTCCACCGCGAAGCGCTCGGAGGTGACGTAGAGCACTTTCTTGTTGGCGTGCGCTTTCTTGAAGTAGTTCCCGACCGCTTGGATGAGGTGCGTCTTTCCGTGGCCGGTGGAGCCATAGATAAAGAGCGGGTTGTAGGTAAGACCCGGCCTATCGAGCACCCTGAGGCTTCTCGGCGCGCGGAGCTTTTCGCTCGGCACTCGGTGCGGTGCGGTGCACCACATACTCGACGGTGCGGATAGTGTTGTCGAGGCTGCGCAGCGCCTTCAAAACAAGCTTGTGGTGCTTTTCAAGCAGCCACTCCTTCACGATTTTCGACGGGACTGCGACTTGGACAACTCCCCCGTCACGATTTGCGATATCAGTATTGCGAAACCAGGTTCTAAACGACGCCTGCGTCGTCCCGAGTTCTATTTGGACCAATGCGTTCTGCCATAATTCTCGATTGGTCATCATAGGTACATTAGTCTTCGAAGCTCACGCATTATACGCGTGTCGCTCGCGCTGGGAAGCGAACGGACTACGAGAGACCATGTTTACAACCTGTGGACAAGGTGTGGATAGTAGGACTCGGGAGGCGGTGCCCCTCGCGGTCGGGTATTTTTCTGCTGAAAAATCCCTGCTGCTCGCATCGTCATGCTCCGCAACACCGCGAGGGGCACCGCCTCACCTCGCAAAAGCGGGAAAAGGAGGAAATGCTTGAAATCTGGCGCTATATAACGTATAGTCGCGCACATGAGACGAACCTATCAGCCGAAGAAGCAAAAGCGCGCCAAGGCGCACGGTTTCCGTTCACGAACGACGACCACGGTGGGCCGCAAAGTCCTGAACCGCCGCCGTGCAAAAGGACGCAAGCGCCTCTCCGCTTCCGTGTAACGATGCCAAAGAAAAACCGCCTTACGGGCGCCGAGATACGGAGTGTACGCTCCCCTCGCCGTCTGCATGGCGGTTTTTTCTCTGTGTCGATATCGGCTTCGCGTACCGGGAATGCGCAGTTTGCGTGCGTGGTGTCAAAGAAGGTTGCCATGAAAGCAGTGACGCGCAATCTCATACGCCGTCGATGCCGCGCCGTGCTCGAAAAGAGTGCGCAGTCGACCCCTCCCGGTGTGTATATGTTTCTTGCCAAGAAAGACGCTGCGAAGGCAACGTACTCAGAGCTCGCGCACGACATCGAGACGCTGTTGCGTAATATCCGTGGCGCTCACTAAGCCGAGGCGGTACAATACGCCGCAACCCACCGTATGATACGCACCCTCTTCCACGCGGTCGTCTATGACCCGATATACAACGCACTCGTGTATTTCGTGGATGCGGTACCCACGCACGACATGGGTCTACTTTGTATTTGCCAACGGCGGTCTTCCTGCAATCAATACAGCGATCTTGTACCCTTTCGTGCCCGCGCCTGACAATGTGAACATGGAATTCCTTGGCCTCATCGACATGGCGGGAAAAAGCATCGTGCTTGCCGTACTCGCAGGCGTCTCACAGTTCGTCTATACGCGACTCTCAATGGGCCCACGCGGGTCTGTGGTAGCAGCTGAGGCGTCTTTTTCCGCAGAGATGGCACGTACGTTTGATCTTCAGGCGAGGTACATACTTCCCGTGATGGTCGCCGGCATCGCGTATTTCATCGCGGCTGCGGCGCCACTCTACTGGCTCACCAGCAACCTTTTCATGATAGGACAGGAGCTGCTTTCAGGGCGCCGATTCGGGGGTAACAAGTAGCACTCTTACCCTGGGCGCGAACAGGAGGGGGTGATATTAGAACACGCCGTAGGAGGGCTTTGTATTGCCGATTTACCGCCTCACGAGGTATACCCCATGAGATAAACAAGTCCGCTCGTCATCGTAGTATCGGATATTAGAACACGCTCCGTCTAAGCTCCGTATTGCCGAATATCTATCTCACGGGGTATAGTGCGCACCATATGGCAGCGTCCTACGCAGTTGAAGATGTCCTCAAGGAAATGCTCGATACGCTCGGCGTTTCGTACTCAAAGATTGTGAAGTCCGACATGGCCGGTCAGACTATCTACTCTATTGAGACCGATGATGCTCGTCGGCTCATCGGCATGCACGGAGACACCATCCAGGCTATTGATATGCTCGTAAAGAAGATTGTCGAGAAGCGCGCTCCCCTCCCGGCGGGTGAAGAGGCGCCAATGTTTCTCGTCGACGTCAACGACTACCGTACCAAACAGATTCGGGACATACAGACAAAGGCACTCATGATGGCTGAGCGCGCGCGCTCATTTCAATACGACGTGGAACTCACCCCTATGAGCGCGTACGAGCGTCTCATCGTGCACACGACGCTTCAAGACGCTCCCAACGTAAAGACGGAATCACAAGGTGAGGGCAGGAATCGGAGAGTTGTGATTAAGTACTCTGCCGAATAGCGTTTCGTTAGGCGCGCCAGCCTGCCGGTAGGCAGGTCGTCTCAAGTACTCTGCCGAGTAGGTCAGGGAGCCCCGTTGAACGTGGTGTCCGTGTTTGCCGCCGGCTCAGGAGTCGGTTGTCGCGTTGTTCCCTGTGCTGGCTGAATGAGCTGCGGACTCGGCTTCAGGCTCTGCAGTATATCGAGGTCGAGAAGCTTCGGGTTTATCTGCCTCAAGATGAGCCAAATCGATAAAAGGAGGAGAAGCCCCATGATGACATCCCCAATCACCTCTTTTGCCTTCCCCTTTTGGCCCCACGCATCGGTTGTCATATAGAGGTAGCCTGCAAAAGCGAGCCTCATCACCGCGAGAATCGCCCCCACCGCAATGGCTGCCGTGAAAAGCCCGTTGATGAACGCGGTCAGAGAGTTTGAGGTGTAGATTTGACCGAGTCTCGATCCGGATGGTGCGGGCGCGAGCGGAACGAAACTGCCCTGCGCGTGTGCGAAGTCGACGCTGATAAGCGCGAGGGCGCACGCACCGAGCGTGACTGCTGCGAGTTGTAGAGAGACGCGGAGAGTGTGCATACTATTTATTTAAGGTTAGCATCCACAGTGTCTTGTCGGTCGCATTCATAAAGGCGATATGTGTACCCGCGCTGTCTATGTGCGGGTACTCTACATCGAGCGCTACCGATATCTCAGGTGTATATATCTGCTCTGCGGTATTTGCGGAGACATCGACTCGCCACCACGCGCAGG